>CP129018.1:3342500-3415000 GCA_020524525.2 Bacillus tianshenii
GGAGTACTTAGAAGTGAGAATGCCGGTATGAGTAGCGAAAAGACAAGTGAGAATCTTGTCCATCGAAAGCCTAAGGTTTCCTGAGGAAGGCTCGTCCGCTCAGGGTTAGTCGGGACCTAAGCCGAGGCCGAAAGGCGTAGGCGATGGCCAACAGGTTGAAATTCCTGTACCACCTCCTCACCATTTGAGCAATGGGGGACGCAGGAAGGTAGGGTGAGCACGCCACTGGATGTGCGTGTCCAAGCCGTTAGGCTGACAACGAGGCAAATCCCGTTGTCATAAGGCTGAGCGGTGATGGCGAGGGAAATTTTAGTACCGAAGTCCCTGATCCTACACTGCCAAGAAAAGCCTCTAGCGAGGTGAGAGGTGCCCGTACCGCAAACCGACACAGGTAGGCGAGGAGAGAATCCTAAGATGAGCGGGAAAACTCTGGTTAAGGAACTCGGCAAAATGACCCCGTAACTTCGGGAGAAGGGGTGCTCTTTGGGGTTTATAGCCCCGAAGAGCCGCAGTGAATAGGCCCAAGCGACTGTTTAGCAAAAACACAGGTCTCTGCGAAGCCGCAAGGCGAAGTATAGGGGCTGACACCTGCCCGGTGCTGGAAGGTTAAGAGGAGGGGTTATCCTCACGGAGAAGCTCTGAATCGAAGCCCCAGTAAACGGCGGCCGTAACTATAACGGTCCTAAGGTAGCGAAATTCCTTGTCGGGTAAGTTCCGACCCGCACGAAAGGTGCAACGACTTGGGCACTGTCTCAACCAGAGACCCGGTGAAATTATACTATGCGTGAAGATGCGCATTACCCGCGACAGGACGGAAAGACCCCGTGGAGCTTTACTGCAGCCTGATATTGAATTTTGGTACAGCTTGTACAGGATAGGCAGGAGCCTTGGAAGCGTGAGCGCCAGCTTACGTGGAGGCGCTGGTGGGATACTGCCCTTGCTGTATTGAAATTCTAACCCTGAGCCGTTATCCGGCTCGGAGACAGTGTCAGGTAGGCAGTTTGACTGGGGCGGTCGCCTCCCAAAAGGTAACGGAGGCGCCCAAAGGTTCCCTCAGAATGGTTGGAAATCATTCGCAGAGTGTAAAGGCACAAGGGAGCTTGACTGCGAGACCTACAAGTCGAGCAGGGACGAAAGTCGGGCTTAGTGATCCGGTGGTTCCGCATGGAAGGGCCATCGCTCAACGGATAAAAGCTACCCCGGGGATAACAGGCTTATCTCCCCCAAGAGTCCACATCGACGGGGAGGTTTGGCACCTCGATGTCGGCTCATCGCATCCTGGGGCTGTAGTCGGTCCCAAGGGTTGGGCTGTTCGCCCATTAAAGCGGTACGCGAGCTGGGTTCAGAACGTCGTGAGACAGTTCGGTCCCTATCCGTCGTGGGCGCAGGAAATTTGAGAGGAGCTGTCCTTAGTACGAGAGGACCGGGATGGACACACCGCTGGTGTACCAGTTGTTCCGCCAGGAGCATCGCTGGGTAGCTACGTGTGGACGGGATAAGTGCTGAAAGCATCTAAGCATGAAGCCCCCCTCAAGATGAGATTTCCCATAGCGTCAAGCTAGTAAGATCCCTCAGAGATGATGAGGTAGATAGGTTCGGGGTGGAAGCGTGGCGACACGTGCAGCTGACGAATACTAATCGATCGAGGACTTAACCAATTTAATTGGAATGCAAGACAACCAGCGTGCATCACACATGCACTGCACACTTCTGTTTCACGTGTTATCTAGTTTTGAGGGAATAAACCTCAATTAAATAGTCTGGTGGCAACAGCGAAGAGGTCACACCCGTTCCCATACCGAACACGGAAGTTAAGCTCTTCAGCGCCGATGGTAGTTGGGGTTCTTCCCCTGTGAGAGTAGGACGCCGCCAGGCATATAAAAGAGTCAATCTTCTTATGGATTGACTCTTTTTTCGTGTAATAAAAGAGAAATATAAAAAGGGATCTTCTCTTTAGTAGTTTGTAAAAACTGCATAATAAAAGGGAAATCATGATGTGAAAAGTGATGTCGAATATCTCCCCACCACTCTGTTTCATAGCGACAGATCATGCTTAAATTGTATAAAAGAAGATAGTGAACCATAAGCTCATTTAAATTGGAGGTTAATAATGGTTTATTCTTTGGAAGGAAGAAAGATTCTTCCTGATAATGATAAAGCAGTGGTATGCTTGAAATAGGCGAAGGATTGTATGGTAACTCTAGGATGAAATGGTCATCAGTAATCATAATATTATCTGGATGTAAAATTTGTTTAATGAATCGACTGAAATGTTGCACTGTCATCTTTAATTGATCGATAATGGACAGAGGGATAAAAAGTCGCTTTCCCTCCTTATTGATAGGGTAATGATAAGAACGGTTAAAACTATCTGAAAATAGAGCATTCATCTCAGGTATATGCTGTAGGAGCATTTCCATCGAATATTTTTCGTTTTCTAGATGTTCCACGTGAAACATTTTGCTGAAAAAATGTGTAAACAGTCCATTCTTTTGTATTTTGATTTGGTCATGTAGGAATTGGTACTGTTTTTTCTTTCTCTTTCGCGTTGTTACGCCATGAGATAAAACAGCTGCGCTTTCAGGATAGGTTGCATCGGTTGTGAGGAGACAAGCTTTCATCAGCTGGATATATCCATAGAAAAGTAATACTGGCTGAATTGATATAGGTGCTTTTTCTGCTGTAATATAATAATTTTGTCCATGTTCTAAGTAGTAAATAAAGGCATAGCAGTTTTCATAGCTCCACTTTTCTGCATTTTCAATATTCTCTTTAAGATAGCTTTTA
The DNA here is from genome assembly GCA_020524525.2 of Bacillus tianshenii. Lineage (NCBI taxonomy): Bacteria > Bacillati > Bacillota > Bacilli > Caryophanales > Bacillaceae > Sutcliffiella > Sutcliffiella tianshenii. The sequence continues at coordinate 3,345,288 of CP129018.1, forward strand.
TGTAAGTATGTTTGCACATGATCTGTAGAAAGATAAAAGTTGAGCCAGCTCCAATTTGATGCAGACATATGATTCCTCCGAAGGTGAATAAATTTTGAAAATTCAATCTAATTGTTCGTTTCTTGACAGTAGTTTAACCAATTGTTAAGCTACTAATTAATATTTTCACGAAAATTAGCGGGAGAGAGGGTTGAAATAAATGTGGGAAGATAAATTTGTTAAAGAAGGTCTAACGTTTGATGATGTGCTTCTTGTTCCACAAAAGTCAGAAGTATTACCTAGAGCTGTATCAGTTCAGACAGAGCTTTCAGACTCGATTAAATTAAACATTCCAATGTTAAGTGCAGGGATGGATACGGTAACTGAATCGGAAATGGCAATTGCAATGGCTAGACAAGGTGCGCTTGGTGTTATCCATAAGAATATGTCGATTGAGCAGCAAGCGGAACAAGTGGATAAAGTTAAGCGTTCTGAAAGTGGCGTCATTACAGACCCTTTCTACTTAACGCCAGATCATCAAGTATATGATGCAGAACACCTAATGGGTAAATATCGCATCTCTGGTGTACCGATTGTCAACAATGTAGAAGAGCAGAAGTTAGTTGGTATTCTTACAAACCGTGACTTAAGGTTCATTCAAGATTATTCAATTCAGATTAAAGAAGTTATGACGAAAAAGGACCTTGTTACTGCTCCAGTTGGCACAACTCTCGACGAAGCAGAAAAAATTCTTCAACAATACAAAATCGAAAAACTGCCGTTAGTAGATGAGAATGATGTACTTAAGGGACTTATTACAATCAAAGATATTGAAAAAGTAATTGAGTTCCCTCACGCGGCGAAAGATAATCAAGGGCGTTTGTTAGTAGGAGCTGCAGTAGGCGTTACTGCTGACGCGATGATGCGTGTTCAAAAGCTTGTTGAGGCAGCAGTAGATGTGATTGTTTTAGATACTGCTCACGGCCACTCAGCGGGCGTGTTGGACAAGGTACGGGAAATTAGAGAAGCGTACCCTAAATTAAATATTATTGCTGGGAATGTAGCGACTGCTGAAGGAACAAGAGACTTAATTGAGGCTGGGGCAAATATTATTAAAGTCGGTATCGGACCGGGCTCGATTTGTACAACACGTGTAGTAGCAGGTGTTGGTGTTCCGCAAATTACAGCTATTTATGACTGTGCAACAGAAGCTCGTAAATATGGTGTCCCAATTATTGCTGATGGTGGCATCAAATATTCTGGTGATATTGTAAAAGCATTAGCTGCAGGAGCACATGCGGTTATGATGGGAAGTATTTTTGCAGGAACATCAGAAAGCCCTGGTGATACAGAAATTTATCAAGGGCGTCGTTTCAAAGTGTATCGCGGCATGGGTTCTGTCGGAGCAATGAAGCAAGGAAGTAAGGATCGTTATTTCCAAGAAAATAATCAGAAATTCGTTCCAGAGGGTATTGAAGGTCGTGTTCCATATAAGGGGCCTGTTGCTGAATTAATTTATCAATTAATTGGTGGTCTTCGTTCCGGTATGGGCTATTGTGGTGCGAAAGATTTACAAGTGTTGCGAGAAGAAAGCAAATTCATTCGTATGACAGGTGCTGGCTTACGTGAAAGTCATGCTCATGATGTCCAAATCACGAAGGAATCACCAAACTATTCCATTTAGACAGAGGGACTTTCCTCTGTCTATTTTTTTATGGAATCTTGTGATAGAATTACCTCTGTACATAATAAAGTTGGAGGTTTAGGCATTGGATAATAAGTGGAAGAAAATGCTGTCTTTCGGCATGATTCTGATGCTTCTGATTGGAATTTTTTCAACACATGGAGCCAAAGAAGTACATGCTGCAGGCGAATTAGAAATGAATGCAAAATCTGCTATCTTAATTGATGCAGACACAGGGAAAATTTTATATGCTTTGGAACCGGACTTAACGCTTCCTCCTGCAAGTATGACAAAGATGATGACTGAGTACTTAGTGTTGGATGCAATAAAGAAGAAGCAGATTTCTTGGAAAGATAAAGTCAAAATTTCAGACTTTGTATACAAGATCTCTCAGAATAAGCAATTATCGAATGTTCCTCTTCGCAAAGATGCAGAATATACAGTAGAAGAACTGTATGAAGCGATGGCTATTTATTCAGCAAATGGTGCTACAATCGCGCTAGCAGAACATATCGCTGGTTCTGAAACGAAATTCGTGAAGAAAATGAATGAAAAAGGTAAAGAGTTAAATCTTAAGGATTATAAATTTGTGAATTCTACGGGCCTGAATAACCGTGACTTGAAAGGGAACCATCCAAAAGGAACAGGTGCTAATGAAGAGAATATGTTGTCAGCACGAGCAACTGCTAAGCTTGCTTATCAACTTCTGAACAAATATCCAGAGGTTTTAGAAACGGCAAGCATTCCAACTAAAACATTTCGTAAAGGAACAAATGATGCAATTGAAATGTTGAACTGGAACTGGATGCTCCCTAATATCCCTGGTTATCTACAAGCATATGCCTATGAAGGCGTAGATGGCTTGAAAACAGGTTCAACTGAACTGGCTGGCTATTGTTTCACAGGAACAGCTGAACGTGACGGTATGCGCTTAATTAGTGTCGTGATGGGAACAGACTCAATTACGAAGCGTTTTGAAGAAACGAAGAAAATGATGGATTATGGCTTTGAAAATTTTGAAAAGCAAGAGGTTTTCCCTGCAAACTATAAAGCAAAAGAAAAATCTTCTGTTGCTGTAGAAAAAGGGAAAGAAAAATCAGTTGATGTTGTTTCGGCGAAACCATTAGCTATGGTTATGAAGAAAGGTGAAAAGAAACAATATTCACCGAAAGTGGTGTTTGATAAGTTAAATAAAGATGATGCATTAGTTGCTCCAATTAAAGAAGGCCAAAAAGTTGGTACTTTAACATATGATTACAAAGGCAAAGATGAATATGGTTATATAACAGCTAAGGGTGAACAGGCAGCAAGTGTAGACATGGTTACAGCTTCTTCTGTGGAAAAAGCAAATTGGTTTATATTATCAATACGTGGTATTGGTGGGTTTTTTGCCGATATATGGACTAGTGTAGCCAGCTCTGTAAAAGGGTTATTTTCGTAAATAACGAACGTTTATGAATCCTGTTGTAACTACAACAGGATTTTTCATATGGAAAGCATATTTTCCTGCCATAAATAATAGGAATTTTCAGCATTTTGGGTTACAATAAAGGACGTGAAGAATGACAGGTGTTTAATTTACACAATGTTCTAATTGTCATATGAGACTTTTTTCAGTAAAATTAGAAATTAAATGATTTGCATAACAGGAGGAATCTTCGATGGCACAAACAGGTACTGATCGTGTAAAACGCGGAATGGCAGAAATGCAAAAAGGCGGCGTAATTATGGACGTTGTCAATGCAGAACAAGCAAAGATTGCTGAGGAAGCTGGCGCTGTAGCCGTAATGGCTCTTGAGCGAGTTCCTGCTGATATCCGCGCAGCAGGTGGGGTAGCACGTATGGCTGACCCAACTGTTGTAGAAGAAGTTCAAAATGCAGTAACAATCCCAGTAATGGCAAAAGCTCGAATTGGCCATATCGTTGAAGCGCGTATATTAGAGGCGCTTGGCGTTGATTATATCGACGAGAGTGAAGTACTAACACCTGCTGATGAGGTGTATCATATTAATAAGCGCGATTACACGGTTCCATTTGTATGTGGATGCCGTGACTTAGGTGAAGCAGCACGCCGTATTGGTGAAGGTGCTTCAATGCTTCGTACAAAAGGTGAGCCGGGTACAGGTAATATTGTTGAAGCGGTTCGTCATATGCGTGAAGTTCAAGCTCAAATTCGCAAAGTTGTGAGCATGAGTGAAGATGAGCTTATGACATATGCAAAGAACATTCAAGCACCATATGAGTTGCTTCTTGATATCAAACGTGAAGGCCGTCTTCCTGTTGTAAACTTTGCAGCAGGTGGAATTGCAACACCAGCAGATGCAGCACTTATGATGCAGCTTGGTGCAGACGGTGTATTCGTAGGTTCAGGTATTTTCAAATCAGATAATCCGCAACGTTTTGCTCGTGCAATTGTGGAAGCAACAACTCACTACGAAGATTACAAGCTAATCGGTGAGCTTTCCAAAGGTCTTGGCACAGCAATGAAGGGGATTGAAATTTCATCATTGCAGCCGGAACAACGTATGCAAGACCGCGGCTGGTAAAAATAAAGGAGTCATGTGTGATGATTAAGGTTGGAGTATTGGCATTACAAGGCGCTGTCCGTGAACATATTCGTGCGATTGAAGCGTCTGGTGCAGAAGCCGTTTCAGTCAAGCGTATTGAACAGCTAGATGAAATAGACGGGCTTGTTATCCCGGGCGGTGAAAGTACGACAATGCGCCGTCTTATCGATAAGTATGATTTCATGCAACCGCTAAAAGAATTCGGCGAGAGTGGAAAACCGATTTTTGGTACATGCGCTGGGATGATTCTTTTGGCAAACCGTATTCAAGGCCAGGAAGTTGTTCACCTTGGTTTAATGGATATGTTAGTTGAGCGAAATGCATTCGGCCGTCAGCGGGAAAGCTTTGAAACACAGCTTATCGTAAAAGATGTAGCGGATGATTTTGAAGCAGTCTTTATTCGGGCGCCACGCATCATTGAAGTAGGCGAGAACGTCGAAGTATTATCAAAGTATGGAGAAGAGATCGTAGCTGCAAGACAAGGGCAATATCTTGCATGTGCTTTCCATCCAGAGTTAACCGATGACCATCGCTTAACTAATTACTTTGTTCAGATGGTTGAGGCTTCAAAGCTCGAACTTGTATAAGGGTGTTGTCATTTGGAAATAAATATAGTAAATTAACTAATACGTTATTTATATGTTTAATGTGATGATGGGAAGTAGTAATACAAGTATCTGTTTGATAGAGAGCCGGTGGTTGGTGCAAACCGGTACAGAGCCTTGTATGAATCCATCCCTGAGCGAAATGCTGAAAATGATTAGTAGGCATTTACGGTGACGCCGTTATCGTTTTTAAGTGGAAGGCTTATAATGTCTTCAACTAGGGTGGCAACGCGGGTAAACTCTCGTCCCTTCTTTTATAGAAGGGCGGGAGTTTTTTGTATTTAGAAAGGGAAAAGAAAAAGGCAAAGATTTTATAGGAGGGTGAACCATGCTTGATATTAAATATTTACGTGAGAACTTTGTAGAAATCAAAACGAAGATGCAGCACCGCGGAGAAGATGTAGGGGATTTAGACCGCTTTGAGGAGCTTGATGAAAAACGTCGTGAACTGATTCAGAAGACAGAGGAGTTGAAACATAAACGAAACGAAGTATCGAAAGAAATCTCTGTTTTGAAGCGTGAAAAGAAAGACGCAGAAGATAAAATCGTTCAAATGCGTGATGTAGGGGCCCAAATTAAAGAAATGGATAATGAGCTTCGTGAGGTCGAAATTAACCTTGAACATTTGCTTCTTTCTATTCCGAATGTACCGCATGAAAGCGTACCTGTAGGGGAAACAGAAGATGACAATGTAGAAGTTCGCAAATGGGGGGAAATCCCACAGTTTGATTATGAAGCCCAACCTCATTGGGACATTGCTGATGAGCTTGGTATTCTTGACTTTGAACGTGCTAGTAAAGTAACGGGAAGCCGCTTTGTTTTCTATAAAGGTCTTGGAGCGCGCTTGGAGCGGGCGTTAATTAACTTTATGATGGATTATCATGAAGAAAACCATGAATATGAAGAAGTTATCCCGCCTTATATGGTTAATCGTGATAGCATGACAGGTACTGGGCAGCTTCCGAAGTTTGAGGAAGACGCCTTCAAAATTGAAGGGGAAGAATATTTCCTTATTCCGACAGCTGAAGTACCAGTGACTAACCTTCATCGTGATGAAATTTTAAATGCAGAAGAATTGCCGAAGAGTTATGTTGCTTACAGTGCTTGTTTTCGTTCAGAGGCAGGTTCTGCAGGTCGTGATACACGCGGCTTAATTCGTCAGCATCAGTTTAATAAAGTAGAACTTGTAAAATTCGTGAAGCCAGAGGATTCTTATGCAGCGCTGGAAAAACTAACAGGGCATGCAGAGAAAATCTTGCAGCTTCTTGGCCTGCCATACCGTGTTATGAGCATGTGTACAGGTGACTTAGGTTTTACGGCTGCGAAGAAGTATGACATTGAAGTATGGCTTCCAAGTTATGAGACATATCGAGAAATCTCTTCTTGTAGTAACTTTGAGTCATTCCAAGCAAGACGTGCAAACATCCGCTTCCGTCGTGAGTACGGAGCAAAGCCTGAACATGTTCATACATTGAATGGTTCTGGACTCGCGGTAGGCCGAACTGTTTCTGCAATCTTAGAAAATTATCAGCAAGCTGATGGCACGGTTATCATTCCAGAAGTTCTTCGTCCTTATATGAGGGGAAAAGAAGCAATCAAACGCAAAGCATAAAGTAGAAGGGAGCAGGTCGAACTGCTCCCTTTCGCTTTTTCTGAAAAAGTGTTGACAGGCTATTTGTTCTATGCTAAATTAAGTGTTGTCGGTCGTTACGGAGGAGTACCCAAGTCCGGCTGAAGGGAGCGGTCTTGAAAACCGCCAGGGGGTTTACGCCCCGCGGGGGTTCGAATCCCTCCTCCTCCGCCATAAAACTACAAACAAACCCAAACGCAAACATATTGGAGATTGTCAAAATTCGTTACAGATGTAACGAATTTTTATTTATATTGTGTCCCAGTAGCTCAGCTGGATAGAGCAATCGCCTCCTAAGCGATAGGTCGGAGGTTCAAATCCTCTCTGGGACGTTTTGAAGCTTTCTGTAACTTACAGGAAGCTTTTTCTTTTTGTCTTATCTAGAGATTTGAGAGAGAACTTATGAATGATTTTCTGCACAAGGACACTCACCTACTGAATATAGTAGAACAGATAGCCATAAAGGGGAGAGGTTACTGTGCATTCAAATCATTACTTGTATTTCGTTCAGCCGGGGGATAGTCTTGTCTCAATTTCGAATCAGTTTCAGACAACGGTAGAAACTGTGCAAAGCTTAAACCAATTGCGTTCTACAACTCTCTATTATAATCAGCCGCTTATTATCCCTGTTGAGGAGATGACAAGAACGGTTGAATATGGGAGAGAGAGACAGCAAGGTGTTACAACCTACAAGGTTAAGTCTGGTGACTCTTTATTTGAAATTGCTAAGAAGTATAATACGATTGTCGACGCAATCAAGCAGTTAAATAATTTGGAAACAAATGCACTTACGGTGGGGCAGGTATTGCGTATTCCTGCTTATACGGAAGCGGTCATCACTGTTTCGCGGGCAAATATTCGAGAGGAGCCGACATCTGGGGGAAGAGTTATTATTCAAATGGATAAGGGCACGCGCTTAGCTGTAACGGGAACACGTGGAGACTGGTATAAGGTAACATTATTTAATGGAGGCACTGGCTGGGTTTCGAAAAATGTTTCTGAATTAAAGGTGTATGACGGAAGCAAGCCAATTATTTCGATTCTTGGATATTACACCTTGCGTGAAGGTCCCGCGTTACCGGGCTCTTATCAATCATTTGTTTCTAACACAGATGATTTAAGTCAGCTAGGGTTATTTTTATTTCAAATTTCAAAAGCAAATCCAACAAAGATTGATAAGTTTGGAGAGTTTGAAGATAATGAGGTTAACGTCTTACGGGCGCTTGCACACCGAAATAATATAAAAGCCCTTGGAGTGGTCCATAATTTATTATATGAAAACGGAAGTCAGGAAGTATCCAAGAAAGTAGTAGAAGAGATGCTGTCCTCACCGCAAAATCGGACTGCTTTTGTGAATTCACTTGTCGAACTTGTGGAACGTTACGGGTTAGATGGTGTTGATATTGATATAGAAGATGTATTTGAGAAAGATCGAGATCGTCTTTCGCTTCTATATGAACAGGTTGGCCGTGTCTTTAGGCAAAAAGGTTATTTTTTCTCAACTGCTATTCCTTCTAAAACAGGCCCTGAGGACCCGAGTGAATTTGCAAAACCGTTTGATTACCCTCGCATTGGAAATGCTGCCGATCAAGTTGTCATTATGCTCTATAATGAACATGGCTGGCCTGGCAGTGGTCCTGGACCTGTCGTGTCGTATGGGCGAATGGAGAATGTCTTAAAATACGCCACTTCTGTTATGCCGAAGGAAAAAATCATAGCAGCTGTGTCGGTGTTTGGATTTGACTTCAACTTAACGACTGACAAAAGTCAATATGTGACGTATCAGGGTGCGGTTGATTTAGCTAACAAGTACAATAGTGAAATCATGTTTGACGAGGAAACGAAAACACCAATGTTCTCTTATACAGCTGAGAACGGGGATAAGCATGAAGTTTGGTTTGAAGATGAACGAAGTATTAAAGCAAAAGCTGAGCTTGCAAATCAATATGGGGTAAGAGGCCTTGCTCTTTGGCGGTTAGGAATGGAAGACCCGCAGATTTGGGCGATGTTAAATCGTGATGTGATCGTCAGCAAGCCATAAATGACTGATTATTAAAGGTGAGAAGCAATGGATATGAAAACAGATGAATACTGGATGAGAGAAGCAATTGCAGAAGCAAAAAAAGCACAGGATATTGAGGAAGTGCCAATTGGAGCCGTACTTGTAAAAGGTGGCGAAATAATTGCAAAAGCACATAATTTGCGTGAAACGGAACAGCGTTCACTTGCACATGCAGAAATGCTTGCAATTGATGAAGCATGTCGTAAGCTTGGAACATGGCGCTTAGAAGATACAACGTTATATGTAACGTTAGAGCCCTGCCCGATGTGCGCGGGAGCTATTGTTCTTTCAAGGGTGGAACGGGTTGTATTTGGAGCTAAGGACCCGAAAGGCGGCTGCGCTGGAACATTGATGAACCTTTTACAAGAAGAACGTTTTAATCATCAGGCTGAGGTTACAGCAGGGGTGCTGGAGGAAGAGTGTGGTCAAATGTTGACTCTCTTCTTTCGGCAATTACGTGAACGTAGGAAAAAGAACAAATAATTGGTTTTGTACGTGAGTTGCATTTTAAGTAAATACGAGTTATACTTATTATTGCGCTTGATTGAAAGCGTAACTGAATATTGGTAGTAACTTTGCCGTGCTAGGTGGGGAGGTAGCGGTGCCCTGTACCCGCAATCCGCTATAGCGGGACTGAATCCCTTCCCGAGGTAGATACGCCTTGAGGTCTGACTTAAGTAAGTGGTGTTGACGTCCGGGTCCTGCGCAACAGGAACCCGTGAACCCTGTCAGGTCCGGAAGGAAGCAGCAGTAAGCGGCCACTCTTGTGTGCCGCAGGGTTGCCTGGTCCGAGCTAACTGCTTAAGTAGCGCTTGGGGCGATCTTATCGACGGAAGGTGCACGGCGTTATATACATATAAAACAACTCACCCATCATAATGGCGTGGGTTTTTTTATGCTTTGAGGGGAAAACGGCCGTCATTTATAAATGGGTGCGCTGGTCTTTCTTTATTTAGTTTTGGAAAGCGAAAAAAGAATCAGTTATAATAATGAAAGATAACCGAAAGGAACAGGAGGGAAGTACAATGGCATATCAGGCCCTGTACCGTGTTTGGCGGCCGCAAGCATTTCAAGATGTAGTCGGACAAGAGCATATTACACAAACACTACAGAATGCATTGGTACAAGAAAAGTTTTCACATGCTTATTTATTTTCAGGGCCACGCGGTACAGGTAAGACGAGTGCTGCCAAAATCTTATCGAAAGCGGTAAACTGCGAACAAGCGCCTGTTGCTGAACCTTGTAATGAGTGCCCTTCCTGTGTCGGTATCACAGATGGTTCGATTTCTGATGTCATTGAAATTGACGCAGCTTCTAATAATGGTGTTGATGAAATTCGCGATATTCGTGACAAAGTGAAATATGCACCAAGTGCTGTTCGTTATAAGGTGTACATCATTGATGAAGTGCATATGCTGTCTATTGGGGCATTTAATGCTTTGTTAAAGACATTGGAAGAGCCGCCGAAGCATGTTCTTTTTGTATTAGCAACGACAGAACCTCACAAAATTCCGCCGACTATTTTATCACGTTGTCAACGATTCGACTTTCGAAGAATCCCATTGGCTTCGATGATGAATCGAATGAGAATGATTGCGGATGAACAGCATGTTGATGTACAGGATGAAGCTCTTGCATTAATTGCTAAGTCTGCAGAAGGCGGAATGCGTGATGCCTTAAGCTTGTTTGACCAAGCGATTTCCTTTAGTGGAGATACAGTGAAGACAGAGGATGTCTTAGCGATTACCGGGTCTGTTTCGCAGCAGTTTTTAGCTGTATTGGCGAAAGCACTAATTGAGCAAGATGTAGCCCAAGGGTTAAAAACAATTGATGACTTGATTAAACAAGGAAAAGAGCCAGTTCGGTTTCTTGAGGATTTTATTTTTTACTTCCGTGATATGCTGTTGTACAAGTCAGCTCCACAACTTGAAGAAGTGCTAGAGCGGACGGCTGTAGATGAAGTGTTTCAAAACTTAGCTGAACAAGCGCCAACGGCTTGGATCTACGAGGTAATTGAGCACTTGAACAATGCTCAGCAAGAAATGAAATTCACTAGTCATCCGAAAGTATTCTTAGAAATTGCGGTTGTGAAGCTTTGTCAGCAATCTGCTTCGCGTGATGCGGGTAGTTCAGAAGCTTATGCAGACTTACAGAAAACTGTAAAACAGTTACAGGCAGAACTTCAGACGTTGAAGCAGCAAGGCATTACCGTACAAGCAGCAGAGGAAAGTCAGCAACAGCGCCCGAAGAGAGTGAAGAAGTCTTCAAGTCGTTCTGTTCAAGTTCCGATAAAACAAGTGAAAGAGATGCTTCGTACTGCTTCAAAGAAAAAAGCACAGTGGCTTTCCGGCCAATGGGGAAATATGAAAGAGCAATTGAAAAAGCAAGATATCGGTGCGCAGGCGATGCTGATCGATAGTGAACCTGTAGCGGCTTCAGATGATGCTTTCATTCTTGCTTTCAAGCATGATTTTCATTGTCAGATGGCAGGGACAACGAAAAAGGAAATTATTGAACAAGTTGTTCATGAGACGGTTGGACGTCCGTTAAAGATGTTTGCCATGACAAATGAAGATTGGGAGAGGATTAAGCAGGAATTTATCGAAGAACAACAAGGGACGAATGAAGGTCCTGCAGAAGAAGATCCGCTTATTTCTGAAGCAAAGAAATTGTTTGGCGAAGATATTTTAGAAATTAAAGAATAAATTCATTCAAGGAGGTTTTATCTATGCGAGGTGGCATGGGAAACATGGGCGGCATGATGAAACAAATGCAGAAAATGCAGAAGAAAATGCAAAAAGCCCAAGAAGAACTAATGGAGATGACGTTTGAAGGGACTGCTGGCGGCGGTATGGTAAAAGTAACTGCCAAAGGGTCAAAGGAAATTATTGATGTTGAGATTGCAGAAGATGTTGTCGACCCAGATGATATCGAAATGCTTCAAGACCTTGTAATTGCAGCAACTAATGAAGCGTTGAAAAAAGTTGATGATAAAACAAACGATACAATGGGACAGTTTACAAAAGGCTTAAATATGCCTGGTATGTTTTAAGTGACGCAGTATAGGAGGCGCTTGCATGCACTATCCTGAACCGATTTCGAAGTTGATTGACAGTTTTATGAAATTGCCGGGCATTGGTCCGAAGACAGCAGTCCGTCTTGCTTTTCACGTATTAGAAATGAAGGAAGATGATGTGCTTGATTTCGGTAAAGCGCTAGTCAATGCTAAACGGCAGCTTACACATTGTTCGATTTGTCATCATATAACCGATCAAGATCCTTGTTCGATCTGTGAAGACAATCATCGGGATAAGAGCATCATTTGTGTCGTGCAAGATTCAAAGGATGTTATCGCTGTTGAGAAGATGAGGGAATACAATGGCCTTTATCACGTGCTTCAAGGGGCGATTTCTCCTATGGATGGTATAGGGCCAGAGGATATTAATGTGCCCGATCTATTGAAGCGGCTCCAAGATGAAACTGTTCAAGAGTTAATTTTGGCTACTGATCCGACCATTGAAGGTGAAGCAACGGCAATGTATATTTCCCGTCTTGTAAAACCAACAGGTATAAGAATTACACGAATTGCTCATGGATTACCTGTAGGCGGGGATTTGGAATATGCGGATGAAGTGACATTGTCGAAGGCGCTGGAAGGTCGTCGAGAGCTTTAGAATAGAGCGGTTGAGAAGGAAGTGGAGCAGTGCGGCTTTTTAGGAGAAGGAAGAAGTTATCCCAAGAGCGTGATGAGAAGCTTCTTTCATTACTACACAAAACCAAGACAGAGTGGATGAACACCAAGGATTTATATGAAAAAAGTGTTGAGCCATCTGATGAGCTGCGGATGGAATTGCAACTCACCAAAGCAAAGTATATCTATTTAATGAAAGAAGCAAAACAATGCAATTTAAGGTTAAGAGGGCGGAGCTAATCCGTCCTCTTGTTCTTTTTCTCGATATTCTTTCATATATATACAAATATAATAGATGAATGAAAGAGGTGTCGAGGTGGAACCGGTGATTGTGTTTTCAATTTTGGGAGGATTAATTTTGTTGTTGCTGATACTTGGTGCCCCAATTAAGCCTTTGCAAATAATTGGACAAGGTTGTGTTAAATTAATTGTTGGTGCATTATTGCTATTCTTTCTAAATGCATTTGGCACGTCACTAGGTATGCATATCCCAATTAACTTTATAACGGCTGCCATTTCTGGCTTTCTAGGTTTGCCAGGGCTTGCAGCACTTGTTGCTATTGAGGCAATCATTCTGATATAATCAACAGGCTTGTGCTTGTTGATTTTTTTATTTAAAAAAGTTTCATAATACCCTTGACTATTAAGTTTATATATTATATATTATTACTTGTCGCCAAAACAAAGCGGCAAAATAAAAATAGTAAACAAGCAAGTCGAAAAAAACAACTTTAAAAAAGTTGTTGACATTAACTACTCAGCTTGATATACTGTTAAAGCAGTCGTGGTTGAAAGCGACAAAATGCTCTTTGAAAACTGGACGAAATGAACATGCTTAACGAGCAAGTTTCAAATTTTTTCGAACTTCCATTTGGAAGCATTTATCGGAGAGTTTGATCCTGGCTCAGGACGAACGCTGGCGGCGTGCCTAATACATGCAAGTCGAGCGGATGAAGGGGAGCTTGCTCCCTGGATTCAGCGGCGGACGGGTGAGTAACACGTGGGCAACCTGCCTGTAAGACTGGGATAACTCCGGGAAACCGGGGCTAATACCGGATAATCAAGTGAACCGCATGGTTCGCTTGTAAAAGACGGTTTTGCTGTCACTTACAGATGGGCCCGCGGCGCATTAGTTAGTTGGTGGGGTAACGGCCTACCAAGACGACGATGCGTAGCCGACCTGAGAGGGTGATCGGCCACACTGGGACTGAGACACGGCCCAGACTCCTACGGGAGGCAGCAGTAGGGAATCATCCGCAATGGACGAAAGTCTGACGGTGCAACGCCGCGTGAACGATGAAGGCCTTCGGGTCGTAAAGTTCTGTTGTTAGGGAAGAACAAGTGCCGGAGTAACTGCCGGCACCTTGACGGTACCTAACCAGAAAGCCACGGCTAACTACGTGCCAGCAGCCGCGGTAATACGTAGGTGGCAAGCGTTGTCCGGAATTATTGGGCGTAAAGCGCGCGCAGGCGGTTTCTTAAGTCTGATGTGAAAGCCCGTGGCTCAACCACGGAGGGTCATTGGAAACTGGGGAACTTGAGTGCAGAAGAGGAGAGTGGAATTCCACGTGTAGCGGTGAAATGCGTAGATATGTGGAGGAACACCAGTGGCGAAGGCGACTCTCTGGTCTGTAACTGACGCTGAGGCGCGAAAGCGTGGGGAGCAAACAGGATTAGATACCCTGGTAGTCCACGCCGTAAACGATGAGTGCTAAGTGTTAGGGGGTTTCCGCCCCTTAGTGCTGAAGTTAACGCATTAAGCACTCCGCCTGGGGAGTACGACCGCAAGGTTGAAACTCAAAGGAATTGACGGGGGCCCGCACAAGCGGTGGAGCATGTGGTTTAATTCGAAGCAACGCGAAGAACCTTACCAGGTCTTGACATCCTCTGACCACCCTGGAGACAGGGCTTCCCCTTCGGGGGCAGAGTGACAGGTGGTGCATGGTTGTCGTCAGCTCGTGTCGTGAGATGTTGGGTTAAGTCCCGCAACGAGCGCAACCCTTGTCCTTAGTTGCCAGCATTTAGTTGGGCACTCTAAGGAGACTGCCGGTGACAAACCGGAGGAAGGTGGGGATGACGTCAAATCATCATGCCCCTTATGACCTGGGCTACACACGTGCTACAATGGATGGTACAAAGGGAAGCAAGACCGCGAGGTGGAGCCAATCCCATAAAGCCATTCTCAGTTCGGATTGCAGGCTGCAACTCGCCTGCATGAAGCCGGAATCGCTAGTAATCGCGGATCAGCATGCCGCGGTGAATACGTTCCCGGGCCTTGTACACACCGCCCGTCACACCACGAGAGTTTGTAACACCCGAAGTCGGTGGGGTAACCTTTGGAGCCAGCCGCCGAAGGTGGGACAAATGATTGGGGTGAAGTCGTAACAAGGTAGCCGTATCGGAAGGTGCGGCTGGATCACCTCCTTTCTAAGGATTTTATATGCACCAACGGTGCAAAACGATTAAGCATGTTTCATTTTGTTCAGTTTTGAGAGAGCATTCTCTCAATCAATGTTTGTTCCTTGAAAACTAGATAACCGAAACAGAAGTAAAGATTCCTTTTTAAATTAAACCGATTTAAAGGGTATGTGCAAATGCGTTTTATGTATGATGCTCATCAATGGTTAAGTTAGAAAGGGCGCACGGTGGATGCCTTGGCACTAGGAGCCGATGAAGGACGAGACTAACATCGATATGCTTCGGCGAGCTGTAAGTAAGCGTTGACCCGGAGATTTCCGAATGGGGAAACCCACTGTCCGTAATGGGGCAGTATCATCATCTGAATCCATAGGGTGATGAAGGCAGACCCGGGGAACTGAAACATCTAAGTACCCGGAGGAAGAGAAAGCAAACGCGATTTCCCGAGTAGCGGCGAGCGAAACGGAAACAGCCCAAACCAAGAGGCTTGCCTCTTGGGGTTGTAGGACGTTCCACATGGAGTTACAAAGGAACAGGATAAGTGAAGCGGCCTGGAAAGGCCGGCCACAGAAGGTAACAGCCCTGTAGCTGAAATCCTGTTCTCTCCGGAGCGGATCCTGAGTACGGCGGAACACGTGAAATTCCGTCGGAAGCAGGAGGACCATCTCCCAAGGCTAAATACTCCCTAGTGACCGATAGTGAACCAGTACCGTGAGGGAAAGGTGAAAAGCACCCCTGACGGGGAGTGAAAAGATCCTGAAACCGTGTGCCTACAAGTAGTCGGAGCCCATTAACGGGTGACGGCGTGCCTTTTGTAGAATGAACCGGCGAGTTACGATCTCGTGCAAGGTTAAGTCGGAAAGACGGAGCCGCAGCGAAAGCGAGTCTGAACAGGGCGATATAGTACGTGGTCGTAGACCCGAAACCGAGTGATCTACCCATGTCCAGGGTGAAGTTCAGGTAACACTGAATGGAGGCCCGAACCCACGCACGTTGAAAAGTGCGGGGATGAGGTGTGGGTAGGGGTGAAATGCCAATCGAACTCGGAGATAGCTGGTTCTCCCCGAAATAGCTTTAGGGCTAGCCTCAAGGGAAGAGTCTTGGAGGTAGAGCACTGATTGGATGAGGGGCCCCCAACGGGTTACCGAGTTCAGTCAAACTCCGAATGCCAATGACTTATCCTTGGGAGTCAGACTGCGAGTGATAAGGTCCGTAGTCGAGAGGGAAACAGCCCAGACCACCAGCTAAGGTCCCTAAGTATACGTTAAGTGGAAAAGGATGTGGAGTTGCCCAGACAACCAGGATGTTGGCTTAGAAGCAGCCACCATTTAAAGAGTGCGTAATAGCTCACTGGTCGAGTGACTCTGCGCCGAAAATATACCGGGGCTAAACGTATCACCGAAGCTGTGGATGTTCCGCATGGAACATGGTAGGGGAGCGTTCTAAGCGCTTTGAAGCCAGACCGTAAGGACTGGTGGAGTACTTAGAAGTGAGAATGCCGGTATGAGTAGCGAAAAGACAAGTGAGAATCTTGTGTCCATCGAAAGCCTAAGGTTTCCTGAGGAAGGCTCGTCCGCTCAGGGTTAGTCGGGACCTAAGCCGAGGCCGAAAGGCGTAGGCGATGGCCAACAGGTTGAAATTCCTGTACCACCTCCTCACCATTTGAGCAATGGGGGGACGCAGGAAGGTAGGGTGAGCACGCCACTGGATGTGCGTGTCCAAGCCGTTAGGCTGACAACGAGGCAAATCCCGTTGTCATAAGGCTGAGCGGTGATGGCGAGGGAAATTTTAGTACCGAAGTCCCTGATCCTACACTGCCAAGAAAAGCCTCTAGCGAGGTGAGAGGTGCCCGTACCGCAAACCGACACAGGTAGGCGAGGAGAGAATCCTAAGATGAGCGGGAAAACTCTGGTTAAGGAACTCGGCAAAATGACCCCGTAACTTCGGGAGAAGGGGTGCTCTTTGGGGTTTATAGCCCCGAAGAGCCGCAGTGAATAGGCCCAAGCGACTGTTTAGCAAAAACACAGGTCTCTCGCGAAGCCGCAAGGCGAAGTATAGGGGCTGACACCTGCCCGGTGCTGGAAGGTTAAGAGGAGGGGTTATCCTCACGGAGAAGCTCTGAATCGAAGCCCCAGTAAACGGCGGCCGTAACTATAACGGTCCTAAGGTAGCGAAATTCCTTGTCGGGTAAGTTCCGACCCGCACGAAAGGTGCAACGACTTGGGCACTGTCTCAACCAGAGACCCGGTGAAATTATACTATGCGTGAAGATGCGCATTACCCGCGACAGGACGGAAAGACCCCGTGGAGCTTTACTGCAGCCTGATATTGAATTTTGGTACAGCTTGTACAGGATAGGCAGGAGCCTTGGAAGCGTGAGCGCCAGCTTACGTGGAGGCGCTGGTGGGATACTGCCCTTGCTGTATTGAAATTCTAACCCTGAGCCGTTATCCGGCTCGGAGACAGTGTCAGGTAGGCAGTTTGACTGGGGCGGTCGCCTCCCAAAAGGTAACGGAGGCGCCCAAAGGTTCCCTCAGAATGGTTGGAAATCATTCGCAGAGTGTAAAGGCACAAGGGAGCTTGACTGCGAGACCTACAAGTCGAGCAGGGACGAAAGTCGGGCTTAGTGATCCGGTGGTTCCGCATGGAAGGGCCATCGCTCAACGGATAAAAGCTACCCCGGGGATAACAGGCTTATCTCCCCCAAGAGTCCACATCGACGGGGAGGTTTGGCACCTCGATGTCGGCTCATCGCATCCTGGGGCTGTAGTCGGTCCCAAGGGTTGGGCTGTTCGCCCATTAAAGCGGTACGCGAGCTGGGTTCAGAACGTCGTGAGACAGTTCGGTCCCTATCCGTCGTGGGCGCAGGAAATTTGAGAGGAGCTGTCCTTAGTACGAGAGGACCGGGATGGACACACCGCTGGTGTACCAGTTGTTCCGCCAGGAGCATCGCTGGGTAGCTACGTGTGGACGGGATAAGTGCTGAAAGCATCTAAGCATGAAGCCCCCCTCAAGATGAGATTTCCCATAGCGTCAAGCTAGTAAGATCCCTCAGAGATGATGAGGTAGATAGGTTCGGGGTGGAAGCGTGGCGACACGTGCAGCTGACGAATACTAATCGATCGAGGACTTAACCAATTTAATTGGAATGCAAGACAACCAGCGTGCATCACATACGCACTGCACACTTCTGTTTCACGTGTTATCTAGTTTTGAGGGAACAAACCTCAATTAAATAGTCTGGTGGCAACAGCGAAGAGGTCACACCCGTTCCCATACCGAACACGGAAGTTAAGCTCTTCAGCGCCGATGGTAGTTGGGGTTCTTCCCCTGTGAGAGTAGGACGCCGCCAGGCAACTTTAAAGTCGACCGTTTATGGTCGATTTTTTGTGTTTTTTATAAGAATAAGTTGTCTTTGCTTCACCACTATTAATATACTTTCATATCCTACTTATAGAAGAAAATAGATGTATAAAAGATTGTTAGATGGAGAAGATAAATAGTGGAGGTGGAAGAACGATGACGATTTCTTATCATAAGCATTTAGGGGAAACGTGTATAGTTTGTGAAGAGAAAAAAGAACGCGGGATTCACATTATAAATGAATTTATTTGTACTGAATGTGAGCAACAAATGATTCAGACTGAAACACACGAACAAAAGTATCGTTATTTTATTGAGAAATTACAAAAAATCAAAGAAACGAAATTATATTCTTAAAATCAGCCCCCTTAGTCGGGCTTTTTCTTTTTCTTTATTTTTTTGCTTATAAATGATTGAATAAGAGTTAAAAAGGATGAACAAGAATGGCAGGTAAGCTACCATTGTATGAGGCACTAGTGAGTCATGCAAAGCAACATACATCTTCATTTCATGTCCCGGGTCATAAATCAGGTCAAGCTTTTCCGAATGAAGCAGCTGAGTTTTTTCGAAAAATTTTACATATCGATTTGACAGAAATAACAGGAATGGATGATTTGCATGCACCAGAAGGGATTATTGAAGAAGCACAACAATTAACTGCAGAGCTGTATGGAGTGAGAAAAAGCTTTTTTCTTGTTGGCGGAAGTACAGCAGGGAATCTTGCGATGATCGCAGCATCTTGTGAACGAGGCGATCTTGTATTCGTTCAACGTAATTGTCATAAATCTATTTTTCATGCTTTACAGTTAGCAGGTGTGAAGCCTGTTTTTTTGTATCCAGAAATTGATGAGGACACGCAAACCCCTGTTGGATTGGTAAGAGAGACACTTCAAGAAGCGATAAAGCAATATCCGCAGGCTAAGGCATTGGTGTTAACTTACCCGAGTTATTATGGTTTAGCAAATGATATAAGTGAGCTAATTTCTCTTGCCCATAAGCATGAGTTAACAGTTTTGGTTGATGAAGCACATGGGGCACACTTTGTCATTGGTGAGCCTTTTCCGCGTTCTGCTGTTTCGATGGGAGCAGATCTTGTTGTACAGTCGGCCCATAAAACATTGCCCGCGATGACAATGGCATCATTTCTTCACTTAAATAGTGAGCGTGTTAACGAAGAAAAACTTGTTTATTATCTTCAAGTTTTTCAGTCAAGCAGTCCTTCATATCCAATAATGGCCTCTTTAGATATTGCCAGATATTATTTACAATCTTTTATAGAGAACAATAAGAAAGAAGCAGTGATCCAAGAGATCCAATGCTTTAAAGAAGAACTAGTGAACATTGGTTATCAAGTGGTGAAGCCAAAGCATGATGCAGTCCGACATGACCCACTAAAAGTAATTTTACAGGCAGATGCAAGTGGATATGAATTACAACAAGCATTAGAAGCAGAAAATATATTCACTGAATTAGCAGATCCATTAAATGTGTTATTAGTGTTACCGCTAGATGAAATAAAACAAAAAGAAGAAATATTATCACGTTTCAAGCAGGCAATGTTATCATTAAATCAGTCAATGAATCAGAAAGCTTCCTATACAGTGAAACAACCAAAGCAATCAGTAGCAGCATTAATGCTTTCATATAATGACATTCAAGCCAAAACAAAATACCGCCTTCCGTTCAAGCAAGCAATTGGTGCAATTTGTGCAGAGATGATTGTGCCGTATCCTCCAGGTGTCGCATTATTAATGCCAGGGGAAATGATTGAACTGCCTCATATCGAGCAAATTCATCAACTAAAGGAAATGGGCGCGCGCTTCCAAAACGGTGAGGAATTATGGAATGAAGGTATTTTAGTTGTCCGTGATTAAAGGAGAGTGCTAAGTAATGAACGGGGTATTTATCACATTTGAGGGTGGAGAAGGTGCTGGGAAAACAACAGTGCTTTCAGAGCTATCCCGACGTATGAAACATCAAGGCAAAGAGGTTGTCATAACGAGGGAGCCGGGTGGAATTGAAATTGCTGAAAAAATTCGCGAAGTCATTTTAAATCCTGCTCATACAAAGATGGACGCAAGAACAGAAGCATTACTGTATGCGGCGGCACGTCGTCAGCATCTAGTAGAAAAAGTTATACCAGCACTGAAAAGAGGAGCAATTGTCTTGTGCGATCGTTTTATCGACAGCAGCCTGGTGTACCAAGGGTATGCGAGAGGACTTGGAGTAGATGAAGTTCTGGAAATAAACGAGTTTGCTATTCAACAAACGATGCCTCATTTAACCTTTTTCTTAGATCTTCCCCCGAAAATAGGTCTTGAACGCATTAATAAAGAAGAAGGCAGAGAAGTAAATCGCCTTGATCTAGAGGAGCTGTCCTTTCATGAGAGAGTGAGGGAAGGGTATTTACTTATGCTAAATCGGTTTCCAGAACGTATCATAAAGATTGACGCTGTTCAAGAACTTGAGGCAGTAGTAGCCGAAGTCGAAGAGCACCTTGAAGAATTATTGAATGGAAGAGTAGATGAAGTAAAATAAGTGAGTGGTTATTAATGAAGAGTTGGAGCAGTCTTAAAGATATTCAACCTAATGTCGTTCAAATGCTTACAAATGCACTGCAAAAGGATAGGGTTGCACATGCCTATCTGTTTGAAGGCGGGAGAGGTACTGGCAAGAAGGATGTTAGTGTGCAATTAGCAAAAAGCTTGTTGTGTCAGAACCGGCAAGAAGCAGATCCTTGTGGAAGCTGTCGAAATTGTCAACGGATCGCCTCAGGCAACCATCCAGATGTTCATTTGCTTGCCCCTGATGGTCAATCCTTAAAGAAGGAACAAATCCTTTTCTTGCAGCGTGAATTTTCGAAAACAGGTGTGGAATCAAATCGTAAAATTTATTTAATTGAACATGCAGACCGAATGACAGTCCAAGCTGCTAATAGTTTATTAAAGTTTCTTGAAGAACCGAGTACAGAGACTACGGCTGTCTTAATGACAGAGCAGCCTCATCGGATGTTAGAAACAATCCTTTCGAGATGTCAAATTCTATCATTTCGAGCTCTTCCGCCTGAACATCTTGTTAATAAGCTTCAGGAGCAGGAAGTTCCGCTCAAGTTAGCGCTGACAGTTGCCAACATCACAAATAATTTAAATGAAGCACTTGATATTGTGAAAGAGGATTGGTTTGCACAGGCGCGAAAATTAGTGATACAATTGAATGAGGCACTTAAGCAACGTTCTGAATTTGTGCTTATATGGATTCAGAATAATTGGGTGCCACATTTCCAAGATAGAGAACAAGTCAACTTAGGTCTTGATTTACTGCTACTGTGGTATAAAGACTTACTATATATGCAAGCTGGTGAAGAAGACAAGCTTGTTTTTATTGACCAGCAGGAAATGATTAAGCAGGAGGCTCTTCGAGTTTCACAGCAAACGGTCGCCCACCAATTATCGGCTATTTTAGAAGCTAAGAAACGCATTCACAGCAACGTGAATGCACAATTATTAATGGAGCAGTTGATGCTTCGTTTGCAGGAGGGATAATGGTTGTATGAAGTAGTCGGTGTCCGTTTTAAGAAAGCGGGCAAAATATATTATTTCGATCCTGGTGATTATAAGATTCAAGAGGGCGATTGTGTTATAGTCGAAACCGTTCGTGGTGTGGAATATGGCAAAGTTGTTGTCAGCCAGAAGAAAGTAGACGAGAATGATGTTGTCCTTCCATTGAAACGGGTAATTCGTATCGCCGATGAGAAAGATCGGATGGTTGTGCAAGAAAATAAGCGTTCGGCAGAAGAAGCTTATGATATATGTATTGGAAAAATTAGCGAACATGGGCTTGAAATGAAGCTCGTTGATGTTGAATATACATTTGACCGAAATAAAGTGATTTTTTATTTTACAGCGGATGGACGAGTTGATTTCCGGGAGCTTGTAAAGGATTTAGCATCTATTTTCCGCACACGCATTGAACTTCGTCAAATTGGTGTTAGAGATGAAGCGAAAATGCTTGGAGGGATTGGCCCTTGTGGAAGAATGCTCTGTTGTTCAACATTCCTGGGCGATTTCGAACCGGTATCAATCAAGATGGCAAAGGATCAAAATCTTTCTCTTAACCCTGCAAAAATCTCAGGGTTATGTGGACGATTGATGTGCTGCTTAAAATATGAGAATGATAATTATGAATCGGCGAAGCAAGAATTACCGGATATTGGTGAAACGATTGAAACACCTCAAGGAAAAGGCCGTGTTGTTGGCTTAAACTTGCTTGAAAGACTTGTACAGATTGAACTATTCGATATCGAACGAGTAATTGAATATACACTTGATGAATTGATGAAAGCAGGAGCGGTTTCAATTCAAGCCACAGAATAGCTGAGGTGGAAGTCTCGTGGAAAAGAAAGATATCTTCGAACAAGTAAGTAATATGGAAGAACAAATCGGTCATCTTTATAAGCAGCTGGGCGGTTTAAAGCAGCAGATTGCTGATTTGTTAGAAGAAAACCAACATATGAAAATGGAAAATCAACACCTTCGCCAGCGTCTACAACAGACAGAGGATAAAAATAAGCGAAAGCGTAAACGCAATCGCAAAGAGAAAAAGGTCGATGTTGGGGAAGGTTACGATAACCTTGCCCGCTTGTATCAAGAGGGGTTTCATATATGTAATCTTCATTACGGCAGTGTTCGTAAAGAAGGCGACTGTTTGTTCTGCTTGTCTTTCTTAAACAAGTCATGACCGATTGGACCTTCCCAGTCTATGGGGAGGTTTTTTCTACGTTAAAAATTATAAAAGTAGCTGAAAGGATTGCTAAAAGATGAAGCTTAATGAAGATGAACGTCTTGATTATCTTCTTAATGAAGAAATGAAAATTATACAAAGCCCTTCTGTATTTTCTTTTTCCTTAGACGCAGTTCTGCTTGCTAATTTTGCCTATGTTCCGATCCAAAAGGGGAAATTAATTGATTTATGTACAGGGAATGGAGTAATTCCTCTTCTTCTCAGTAAGCGGACAAAAGGAGAGATTACTGGAGTTGAGATTCAAGAGCGACTTCATAATATGGCAGTAAGAAGTGTCGAATATAACCAACTATCGGATCGATTGAAGATGATAAAAGGTGACCTAAAAGACATGCCAGACGTATTAGGGCATGGTAAATTTGATATCGTCACATGCAACCCGCCTTATTTTCCAACCCCAGGAGAAAATGAATTTAATAAGAATCCTCACTTTGCGATTGCTCGTCATGAAATTTACTGTACATTAGAGGATGTAATCCGCGTCAGCAGTCAATTGTTACGTGCAGGCGGGAAAGCCGCTTTTGTTCATCGACCTGGACGATTGCTTGATCTTGTTACATTAATGAGAAAATACAAGCTTGAGCCAAAGAAATTGCGCTTTGTCTATCCGAAAGAAGGCAAAGAAGCGAACACCATACTTATTGAAGGAACAAAGCTTGGAAAGCCAGACTTAAAGATTATGTCGCCTTTATATGTTTATAATAAAAATGAAGAGTATACGGAAGAAGTGAACGACATTTTATATGGAAACCGATAATCATTGTATGTATGTACTGGAATGTAAAGACGGCACCTATTATACAGGGTATACAAATAATCTTCATAAACGTGTTGAGAAGCATCAGAATGGCCGAGGAGCTAAATATACACGAGGTAGGACACCTGTAAAGCTGATTTATCATGAAATGTTCTCAACAAAACGTGAGGCGATGCAGGCTGAATATCAATTTAAGCAATTAAGCCGGCAGGAGAAAGAACAATATATGTTTAAAGGAGCGGAAAATATTGAATAGACAACAAAGTTACGCCTCTACAAATAAAGGCATACTATATCTTGTGCCTACTCCCATCGGGAATTTAGAGGATATTACATTTCGGGCGCTCCGTATCCTGAAAGAAGTCGATGTCATTGCTGCGGAAGATACGCGTCAAACCCGAAAGCTGTTAACTCATTTTGATATTACAAAACCTTTAACAAGCTACCACGAGCATAATAAAAAGCAAAGTGGTGACAAGCTTCTTGTTCAGCTTGAACGTGGAGAACAGGTTGCTCTTGTCAGTGATGCAGGGATGCCGGCAATCTCTGACCCTGGAAGCGACCTCGTTAAAGAAGCAATTGGCCGCGGGATTACAGTTATTCCATTGCCTGGTGCAAATGCTGCATTAACAGCTCTTATTTCCTCGGGGCTGAATACTGCTCAATTCTATTTCTATGGATTTTTGCCCCGTAAGAAAAAAGAGAAGCTTTCCGTTCTAGAATCAATTAAAAGTATTCACGGTACGCTAATCTTTTACGAATCTCCGCACAGGGTGAAAGACACGGTTGCAACGTTGAAAGAGACGTTCGGAGCGGAACAAAAAGTAGTTCTGGCAAGAGAATTGTCGAAACGGTACGAAGAGTTTCTTCGCGGAACGCTAGAAGAAATGTATGAACTGGTCAACAGCGAAGATTTCAAAGGTGAATTTTGTATATTAGTTGAGGGCAGTCAAAGTGAGGAAGTTACTCAAAGTTGGTGGGAGACATTAACGGTAGAACAGCATGTCGAGCATTTCATTTCTGTTCAAGGCCTCTCCTCAAAGGAAGCAATTAAGCAAACAGCTAAAGAACGGGGACTGCCTAAGAGAGAAGTTTATCAAACGTACCATGTGCATAATGAAAAATAAAAATGCTCGCCGTTATTTAGGCGAGCATTTTCTCGTTCTAGAGGTTGAACAATCGTTCTTATAAGTAGTTATTTTGTTTCGTTTAATTTGCCTTGGATTTCATTAAGGATTTGCTCAGCGCCTTCGCGGCTTAGGATAAGCTTCCCGTTTCCAAGTGTGAAGTTTGAATCGCTTACTTCACCTGTTACGTGACAAGTCATGTTTGGCTTATATTTTTTAAGGATGATACGGTCATCATCAACATAAATTTCAAGAGCATCTTTCTCTTCAATTCCAAGTGTGCGACGAAGTTCAATCGGAATAACGACGCGACCTAATTCATCAACTTTACGTACGATACCAGTAGATTTCATATTATCCAATCTCCTCTCAATTTTTAAAAGTTATAATCTATCTTTTTCGTCAAGATTCGACATAAACTGTGTATACTTATCATACCAGTCGCTGTCAATGGCGTCAACTGATTTTGTAAAAAGTTGTAGCTTTTATAAAAAAATGTATCTGAAGTGTTAGGAATATTGACGCCCTTACGTTATGAAATAGTGCCAACCTCTAGTTAATGGCATATAACTTCAAATTAAATCCCATTATTAAACGAAAACTAACAAACTTATAATTTCTTTCTAATATCATTATTCGACAAATTTCAACATTTTTGTATGGGTAATTGATAAATTTATTTATTTACCTTAGATGTAATAATTTGAAAATTAGGCTTTGTTATAGAATAACGTTGATTTTTATACGTTGTTGAATGCACCTAAAGTTAAAAGAAATTAGAATCAAAATTGTTCGTTTCTTGACATTTAATAAGGGATTTAGGTATATTTTGATAAGAGTAACGCTATAATGTTAGCTATTAAAACAATCGGTATCACTTTGTTCCAACTAATTGTTCGTAAGTTCGGAACTTTTTATGGGAAATGGAACAAAAAAAGGTAAATATTATTTGTCCTAATGCTTATTTAGCGAGGGACTTTGCAAATGCGATGCTCTCGTCCTTCGGGCGGGAGTATTTTTATTGAGAAGGAAGACAAAACTTTTCTTCATTTACATAAGGAGGCGGATGAAGTGGGAGAGAATAAAACGTTTTATATTACAACACCTATTTATTATCCAAGCGATAAGCTTCACATTGGACATGCTTATACAACAGTAGCTGGAGATGCAATGGCACGATACAAGCGTTTGCGTGGCTATGATGTCATGTACCTTACAGGAACGGATGAGCATGGGCAGAAGATTCAAAGAAAAGCAGATGAAAAAGGCGTGTCAGCGCAACAATTCGTAGATGAAATTGTCAGCGGTATTCAAGACCTTTGGAAGAAGCTTGACATTTCATATGATGATTTTATTCGTACAACTGAAAAGCGTCATAAAGATGTAGTTGAAAAGATTTTTAAACAGCTTTTGGACCAAGGCGATATTTATTTGGATGAATATGAGGGATGGTATTGTACCCCTTGTGAATCCTTTTATACAGACCGGCAGCTTGAGGATGGTAAATGTCCAGACTGCGGCCGCCCAGTTGAAAAAGTAAAAGAAGAATCCTATTTCTTTAGAATGGGAAAATATGCAGATCGACTATTGAAGTTTTATGAGGATAATCCAGAGTTTATCCAACCAGAAACACGTAAAAATGAAATGATTAATAACTTCATTAAGCCAGGGCTTGAAGATTTGGCTGTCTCACGGACAACGTTTGACTGGGGTGTAAAGGTTCCTGGCGACCCGAAGCATGTAATCTATGTCTGGATTGATGCGTTGTCAAACTATATTACCGCGTTAGGATATAATACGGAAAATGACCAGAAATATCAAAAATACTGGCCGGCAGATGTTCATTTAGTGGGGAAAGAAATTGTCCGCTTCCATACAATCTATTGGCCAATTATGTTGATGGCATTAGATTTACCGCTTCCGAAGAAAGTATTCGCACATGGTTGGTTATTGATGAAAGACGGTAAAATGTCAAAATCAAAAGGAAATGTCATTGACCCAGTAACATTAATTGACCGTTACGGCTTAGATGCATTACGTTATTACCTATTACGCGAAGTTCCATTCGGTTCTGATGGTGTCTTCACGCCAGAAGGCTTCGTCGATCGAATGAATTATGATCTTGCCAATGACTTAGGAAATCTACTAAACCGAACAGTAGCGATGATTACAAAATACTTTGATGGTGTTATGCCGGAATATGCAGGCCCGTTAACGCCATTTGATGATTCATTAGTTGAACTTGCAAGTGCAACCGTGAAGAAAGTTGAAGATGAAATGGAAGACATGGAGTTTTCCGTAGCATTAACGTCAATCTGGCAGCTTGTAAGTCGTACAAATAAATATATTGATGAAACACAACCATGGGTACTGGCAAAGAATGAACAAGAAAGAGACCGTCTAGCATCAGTTATGGTCCATCTTGCAGAATCTCTGCGTCACATTGCAATTATGCTTCAACCATTCTTAACCCAAGCACCGACTGAAATCTTTAGACAGCTTGGTGTCAAAGATGAGCGCTTAATGAGCTGGGAAAGCCTTTATAAGTTCGGGCTGATTGAAGGCGGTTCAAAAGTCGAAAAGGCAAACCCAATCTTCCCGCGCCTTGAAGTAGAAAAAGAAATTGAACAAATTAAAAGCGATATGCAAAACACAGCACCCGAGCCTGTAAAGGAAGAAAAGAAAGAAGAAAAAGTCGATGAAATTGTCTTTGATGATTTCATGAAAATCGACATGCGTGCAGCGGAAGTCATTTCAGCTGAACGTGTGAAGAAAGCCGATAAATTGCTTAAGCTTCAGCTTGACCTAGGTGATGAGAAACGACAAGTTGTTTCAGGAATTGCAAAAACATTTGCACCAGAAGATTTAGTGGGCAAGAAAGTCGTCTGCGTAACGAACTTAAAGCCAGTTAAATTACGCGGTGAGCTTTCACAAGGAATGATTTTGGCTGGGGAAGAAAACGGCAAGCATGTTTTAGCAGAGGTTAACCCTTCTCTTCCAAACGGTACAAAAATTAAATAACCATTTGACACTCTCACTTCATCAGTGAGAGTGTTTCGTTATACTGATTAATAAATTTTACACAAAAGGAGCTTGATTATGCTTTTCGATACACACGTCCATTTAAATGCAGACCAATTTAAAGATGACTTAGAAGAAACGGTTGAAAGAGCAAAAGAAGCAGGCGTTACGGAAATGGTTGTGGTAGGTTTTGATCGTGAAACAATCCCAGGTGCCATTAAGATTGCAGAAACTTATGATTTCATCTACGCTGCTGTTGGCTGGCATCCTGTTGATGCAATTGATATGACGGAAGAAGATTTGAAGTGGATTGAAGAGCTGGCTGCTCATCCGAAAGTGGTTGCAATTGGGGAGATGGGGCTCGATTACCATTGGGATAAGTCGCCACAAGATGTGCAACAAGATGTTTTTCGTAAACAAATTCGCCTTGCGAAAAAACTAAATATGCCAATTATTATTCATAACCGTGAAGCAACACAAGATATAGTAGATATCTTAGAAGAAGAAGACGCGGCAGAAGTTGGCGGGATTATGCATTGTTATAGCGGCAGTGTAGAAATTGCCCATAAGTGTATTGATATGAATTTCTATATTTCATTAGGCGGGCCTGTTACATTTAAAAATGCGAAAAAACCGAAAGAGGTCGCAAAAGAAATTTCACTGGAACATTTGCTAATTGAAACAGACTGTCCATTCCTTGCACCGCACCCAAATCGCGGCAAGCGCAATGAACCAGCATATGTACAGCTTATTGCAGAACAAATTGCAGAGTTAAAAGGGTTATCTTATGAAGAGGTTGTTCAGAAAACAAACGAAAATGCGAAAAAGCTTTTTAAAATTAAATAAATGTTCATTCTGACAAATTAATTAACATGTTTTGTGGTCGTGTAACATGGTTTAGGGTAGGGCGTTGAAGTTGTCGAACGATTTTTATTGCACTTTCCTTTGTTTGGTCTTCATAATTACTAATACGGTCAAGCAAAGGGAGGTGTCCAATACCGACGTAAAAGCTGATTGGCGCTGCGAATAGATAAAATAGTTTTATAGCACAGGATCCTTTTCCAGCAAAGGGGTTGGGACGATTAAAGGGAAAAAAATTCCGTTGTAATGATTGACAAGTAGCGAGACCCTCTATATAATTCACTCCGTAAGAAGGAGGAGACCCAAATTATGTTAAACAATAGATTTGGACTGACGAAAAAATCATTAATGATTTGGTCAGTCACACTCATTGCCGCATTGTTGTGTATCAGTCTTCTTGTGTTTGAGGGAACGAAAGCAACAGTTACGTTTGATGCAAACGGGCAAGAAAAAACGATACGTACACATGCAGACACAGTTGAAGAACTGCTAGCGGCGCAAGATGTGAAGTTCGCAAATACAGATTTGGTCGAACCAAGTAAAGGTACAAAGATTGAGGATGGCATGGAAGTGTCTTGGAAGAAGGGTAAGAAGGTAACGTTAACAGTTGAGGGTAAGAAGGAGACTGTTGTGACAACGGCTGAGACTGTCCGTGATCTTCTACATGACCAAGCTGTTCCGATGATGCAACGAGATAAAGTAACCCCATCGAAAACGACAAAAATTAAAGATGGAATGAATATAAGCGTTGAAGAAGCGTTCCAAATTCCACTGGCCGTAGGTGGAGAAAAGAAAGACGTTTGGACCACTTCGACTACTGTCGCTGACCTTTTGAAGCAACAAGGAGTGTCAATGGATAATGATGACCGGGTCGTTCCTGGTTTACAAGCGAAGGTAACCAAAGAGACAAAGATAAAGGTTGTTCGCGTAGAAAAGGTCACCGATGTAGTGGAAGCAACAGTTGATTATGCTGTTGTTACTCGTAAAGACTCTTCATTAACTTCTGGAAAAGAAAAGGTACTTTCTGAAGGACAAGAAGGAAAAGTTAAAAAGCATTACGAAGTAACATTGGAAAACGGAAAAGAAGTAGCACGAAAATTGCTTAAGAAAGAAACAACGCAAGAAAGTAAAGATCGTATTGTTGCAGTCGGTACAAAGCCGAAGCCAGCTAGTCAGCCAATAGTGTCTCGTGGTGGCTCAGCTGTTAAAGAAATGTATATGAAAGCTACTGCGTATACAGCTTATTGCAACGGATGTTCAGGGAAAACACGCACAGGTATTGACTTACGTGCTAATCCCGGTGCGAAAGTTGTAGCAGTTGACCCTAATGTCATTCCTTTAGGTACAAAGGTGTGGGTAGAAGGGTATGGTTATGCAATTGCTGGTGATACTGGCGGTGCGATTAAAGGGAATCGTATTGACCTCTTTATCCCGGATAAATCAAAAGTTCATGCTTATGGTGTGAAAAGAGTAAAAGTGAAAATACTTAAATAATAACTTTTTAACTCAGCCACAGGGGAAGCCCTCTGTGGTTTTTCTATGTGAAAATTTGATATGATGGAAAGACATGATCGCTAAGTAAGACGAACACAAATATGAAAAAGTTACATATTTGGAGGGAAAAATGAAAATAAAAGAAATTATCGTTGTTGAAGGCAAAGATGATACTGTTGCAATTCGACGGGCAGTGAATGCAGATACAATTGAAACAAATGGGTCAGCCATTAACGATGCAACCCTTGAACGAATTCGTGTAGCACAGGAAACGAGAGGTGTTATCGTTTTAACAGATCCTGATTATCCAGGTGAGCGTATACGTAAGATCATTTCCCAAAATGTGCCTGGTTGTAAACATGCTTTTATACCAAAAGGCCAAGCAATTTCAAAAAAAGGTAGAGGGCTTGGTGTGGAGCATGCCTCCCCAAGTGCGATTCAACAAGCGTTGGAGGGTATTCGTGAGGAAATGGTAGAGCCGGAGGAGGAAATTAGCTGGCAAGAGTTAGTGCAAGCTGGCCTCATCGGAGGTTCACAGGCGAAGGAACGGCGCAGAATGCTCGGAGACCTTTTAAAGATAGGTTATACGAATGGAAAACAATTTCATAAGCGCCTAACGATGTTTCAAATTTCTAGAAGTCAATTTGAACAAGCATTAGACAAGGTGCTACAGGAGGAATAGAGAGAATATGGAAAGAGATATTGCAACACCGAGCCGTACGCGGGAAATATTAGAGAAATATGGCTTTTCTTTTAAAAAGAGCTTAGGTCAGAACTTTCTCATTGATACAAATATTTTACGTAAGATTATTAGCTTTGCTGGTTTGACAGAAGAAAGTGGCGCAATTGAGATCGGTCCAGGTATTGGAGCGTTAACAGAACAGCTTGCTAAAGCTTCAAAGAAGGTTGTGGCATTTGAAATTGACCAACGCTTGCTTCCGATTCTTGATGATACCCTTTCAGCTTATCAAAATGTCGAAATCGTTCACCAAGATGTATTGAAAGCCGACGTACAGCAGGTTATTGACGAGAAGATGGGAGACATCAAAGATATTATGGTTGTGGCAAACTTGCCTTATTACGTCACAACGCCGATTTTAATGGGGTTATTGCTTGAGAATTTACCTATTCGCGGCTTTGTAGTCATGCTTCAAAAAGAAGTGGCAGATCGAATTGCTGCGAAGCCTGGTACAAAAGATTATGGCTCATTGTCAATTGCAATCCAGTACTATACGGAAGCTGAAGTTGTGATGACTGTGCCGAAGACGGTATTTATGCCTAAGCCAAATGTTGATTCAGCAGTTATTCGTTTAATCCGCAGAGAGAAGCCAGCAGTGGTTGTAGCGGATGAAGAATTCTTTTTTAAAGTTGTGCGAGCAAGCTTTGCGCAGCGTAGAAAGACGATTTTTAACAACCTTGTGCATAATGTTGCTAGTAAGCAGCAAAAGGACCTTGTTAGTGCTGCCCTAGAAGCAGCTGAGGTTGAACCAAGCCGTCGCGGTGAAACATTATCGATGGAAGAGTTTGCTCGGTTAAGTGATGAATTGAAACAACAACTTTCTGTTTAAGGGTAACCGTTTCTCCTCAACGCTCATAAGCTATGACAGAAGCCCTTGTTAATGATGGCAGGAGGAGAACTATGAGTGTACACATTGGAGATATCGTTGGACGTAAGTCGTACAAGTGTGATTTGTTATTTCGTGTCATTGAAGTAAAAGAGAAAGATGACAAAAAACTTGTCGTTTTATACGGAGAAGATGTGCGGTTAATAGCAGATGCTCCCCTAGAAGATTTGATCGTCATTGATGAACGTGAGTATAAAAAACGAAAGAAACAATTAGAGGAGATTGAGAATCACTCCTTTCGTCTTTTTCGCCAGGCTTATCGTTTAGTAAGGCAAAAAAATGAATATACGTCGACGAGTGGGTATAAGAACGAGCATGCCATTTTTCAAATGCCTGGCAAGGTGTTACATCTAGATGGCGATCCTCTTTATCTAAAGAAATGTAAGATGCTTTATGAGCGACTCCATATCCCGGCATACGGCTTTCATATGAATGAGAAAGAGATGCCTGAGAAAGTGGAAAGGCTGATTGAACAATTTCGACCGGATATTTTAGTTATAACTGGTCATGATGCCTATTCAAAAACAAAAGGAAAAGTAACAGAGTTAAAAGCGTATCGCCATTCCCGTTATTTTGTAGAAACAGTACGCAGGGCGCGCGGGATAGAGCCTAACCTTGATCAGTTGGTGATTTTTGCTGGGGCATGTCAATCACATTTTGAGTCGTTAATTCGTGCAGGGGCTAATTTTGCCAGCTCACCAACAAGGGTTAATATCCATGCCCTCGATCCGGTCTATGTCGTCGCGAAAATAAGCTATACACCGTTTAGTGAGCATGTAAACGTGTGGGAAGTGCTTCGTAACACCCTAACTGGCGAAAAAGGGTTAGGGGGCATACAAACGAGGGGAATCCTGAGAACAGGAATGCCGCTTATGGAACATCATGATGAAGAAAAGCCTTAGTGACATTAAGTTGTCATTAAGGCTTTTCTTTATGAATAAAATTGAGTGAATAATTTAATGCATTAAAGGAATGATATTAAAAGAGAGGAAAATTTAAATATTTTTTCTAAATTTCATTGACATTAAAAACACCATATTGTTATAATTTAAAGTTTTATTTGACTTTTATTTTGTTGCGTGTTATACTACATATAGTGAGGTGGAGCGAGATGCCAAAAACTTTAGCTGATATTAAGCAGGCGTTAGATGGCAATTTAGGAAAACGTTTGACGTTAAAAGCAAACGGAGGCCGCAGAAAGACAATTGAACGTTCTGGGGTTCTTGCGGAGACGTATCCATCAGTATTTATTGTAGAGTTAGACCAAGAAGAAAACGCGTTTGAGCGCGTGTCATACAGCTATGCTGATGTGTTAACAGAAACAGTAGAGTTAACGTTTGACGGAGAAGCACATGAAGGTATGGTAATGAGCGGGCAGTGAACAATTTGTTTACTGCTTTTTTATATGCCTTCGTAAGTTGTACTTTATCATATGCATGTGGCTTGCTTTTAAGACACAGGTTTTTACGTAAAATTTTAATTATTTTTGGAAATGGGTAGATGCTGAATAATGCGGCTTAACTTGATTATGCTAAAATTATCACGGCATATTGAAAGGGGTCGTTGCAATTGAGCAGACGCCGTGGCGTGATGTCTGAGCAGCTTAAAGTAGAGTTGGCGAAGGAATTAGGGTTTTATGATACTGTGAAGAACGAAGGCTGGGAATCCATTACTGCTCGTGATGCAGGGAATATGGTGAAGCTCGCCGTTCAATTGGCAGAACGTCAACTTGCAGAGCAAACACAACAAAAGCAATAACGAACCGTATACTCATTCGTTTACGAAAATAAATATTGCCGTGATAAAAACCGGGGTTTACCTCGGTTTTTATTTTTATCTAATCATAGGGGAGGTTTGTGATACAATATGTGAAGGATTGTCGAAGAAGTAGGTGATCATATTGAAAATATTAGTGAAGGCTCCAGCAAAAATTAATTTGGCGTTGGATGTCTTACATAAACGTGATGATGGTTTTCATGAAGTTGAAATGATAATGACAACAGTTGATTTAGCGGATCGAATTGAACTTGAAGATAACAATAGTGGCATTATTAAGCTATCTTCACAAAATCGATTTGTCCCGAATGATGAGCGAAATTTAGCTTTTCAAGCAGCTAAGTTACTGAAGGACCGCTACCATATTAACAGAGGCTTAAATATATCGATGGCTAAAACAATTCCTGTCGCTGCAGGTTTGGCAGGCGGAAGTAGTGATGCGGCAGCTGTACTAAGAGGCTTGAACCAATTATGGAACTTAGGTCTATCGCTTGATGAGTTGGCTGAACTTGGTTCAGAAATTGGGTCAGACGTTTCTTTTTGTGTACACGGGGGTACGGCGTTAGCTACAGGACGAGGAGAAAAGATCAAGAAACTTCCATCGCCGCCTTCTTGTTGGGTCATTCTTGCGAAGCCCACAATCGGTGTTTCAACAGCTGAGGTTTATAAGCACTTAGATTTGTCAAAAGTCGAACACCCTGATGTGGAAGGGATGATCGAGGCAATTGAGGAGAAAAATTTTGAAAAAATGTGCAGTCGGGTCGGGAATGTACTAGAAACGGTAACTTTTAAACGCTATCCAGAAGTTCAAGCTTTGAAGGAGCAAATTCAACGATTCGGGGCAGATGCTGTATTGATGAGCGGCAGTGGTCCAACTGTATTTGCGCTTGCACAGTATGAATCTCGAATGCACCGAATATACAACGGTTTAAGAGGGTTTTGTGACCAGGTATTTGCCGTTCGTATGTTAGGAGATGGGATGGATGTTGATTAAATCCGTATAAAGATGTTATATTATCTTTAAAACATTCGGATTTTGGAGGTTTTCCTATGAAGATGCGACGGAGCGGTCGGTTAGTTGACATGACTAACTATTTAATTGAACATCCTCGTACACTTGTCCCACTTACATTTTTTTCAGAACGGTATGGTGCAGCCAAATCCTCAATCAGTGAAGATTTAGGCATTATTAAATTAACGTTTGAGCAACAGGGAATTGGCACTCTCTATACAATTTCAGGGGCAGCTGGTGGCGTTAAGTTTTACCCTTTAATTAAGCCTGAAGGGGCAAAAGGGTTCATTGAACAATTATGCACCAAAATTGCTGATCCAGAACGTCTTCTTCCTGGCGGTTATTTATATTTAACAGATATATTAGGTGATCCGCGCTTAGTGAAAGAGATCGGACGTCTGTTCGCGTCCATCTTTTCAGAGCGAAACATTGATGTCGTCATGACAGTAGCAACAAAAGGAATCCCATTAGCTTATGCAGTTGCAGCTCACCTTAATGTACCAGTTGTAATTGTTCGTCGTGACACGAAAGTTACAGAAGGCTCAACAGTTAGTATTAACTATGTTTCAGGCTCAACGAAGCGCATCCAAACTATGACATTAGCGAAGCGGAGCTTGAAAGAAGGTTCAAAGGTCTTAATTATTGATGATTTCATGAAGGCCGGTGGAACAGTTCATGGCATGATTAGTCTGCTGAACGAATTTCAAGCAGAAGTTGCTGGGATTGGTGTCTTAGTAGAGTCAGAAGATATTGAAGAACGCTTAGTCGATGAGTATGTCTCATTAGTGCAGCTTGCTGATGTAGATGTGAAGGATAAGCAGATTTCAGTGGAAGAAGGAAATTATTTTAAGTTTGTCGAAGAGTGAGAAGCGACATTCTAATTTAGAGGAGGTTGCTACATATGAAAAAGGTATATACAAAGAAAGCACCAGAAGCAATTGGACCGTATTCACAAGGCATTATCGTCAATAATATGTTCTACAGCTCAGGACAAATTCCATTGACTCCAGCTGGAGAACTTGTGCAAGGAGATATCCAAGAACAAACACATCAAGTTTTTGCAAATCTTAAAGCAGTACTTGCAGAGGCTGGCGGTTCTTTAGAAAGCGTCATTAAAACAACTGTTTTTATTAAAAACATGGATGAGTTCGGCTTAATTAACGAAGTATATGGTGAATATTTTAACGAGCATCAACCTGCCCGTTCATGCGTAGAAGTTGCGCGCTTACCAAAAGATGTTGGCGTTGAAATTGAAGTTATTGCGTTAGTAAAATAGAAGTGAAAGAGAAAAGAGAAGGGTCTTTCCTTCTCTTTTTTTAGTAATAAATGGTATTGTTTATAACTATATACCTAGAGTTAATGTTCAATATTTAAAATAATAGGATTTTTTTACAAAAATTTTTTCTAATAAAGAAGGATTTTGAGAAAAGTCGTTGAATATTTGGTAATAAGTTTTTATATAGGGAAAAGGTGGTGAAACACAATGGAAGTGACAGACGTTAGACTACGCCGTGTAAACACCGATGGTCGTATGCGCGCAATTGCCTCTATAACGTTGGATAATGAGTTTGTTGTCCATGATATTCGTGTAATTGATGGAAATAACGGTTTATTTGTTGCGATGCCAAGTAAGCGTACTCCTGATGGAGAATTCCGTGATATTGCGCATCCAATTAACTCGTATACACGCGGCAAAATTCAAGATGCTGTTTTAGCTGAGTACCACCGTGCGGGTGAAATGGAAGTCGAACTTGAAGAAGCTGGTGCTTCGTAAAATATGATTTTGTTTAAAAACAGGACCCAATTAATGTGATTGGGTCTTTTTTATTTTTTGAATCCTCTTGTAATTTTTTGCTTAATTTAATGTACATTTCCCAAAATGTGTCACACTTAAACGTAAAAACATTAACAAAATGGTGGACATTTTTGAGCAATTGTTGAAATACATATGTTTTTAGGATATATTCGTAAATGGATAAAATGGGTGCAATGGAGGCTTTGTAATGACAAAACGCTACGCAGTTGTTTTAGCAGCAGGACAAGGAACTCGTATGAAGTCGAAGCTTTATAAGGTACTACATCCCGTTTGTGGGAAACCGATGGTACAGCACGTTGTCGACCATATTAGCAGTCTCTCAGCAGAGCAGATTGTGACAGTAATTGGTCACGGTGCAGAATTGGTGAAAACACAAATTGGAGAGCAAAGTAATTATGTATTGCAGGAAGAGCAGCTTGGAACAGCGCATGCCGTTATGCAGGCAGAAGAAATTTTATCAGACAAAAAAGGTACAACACTTGTAATTTGCGGTGATACGCCACTAATTACACCTGAAACGATGGAAGCGCTTTTAACACATCATGAACAAGCAAAAGCAAAAGCAAGCATTTTAACTGCACATGCTGATGACCCGACTGGTTACGGAAGAATTGTAAGAAGCGGCAACGGAGATGTTAGTCGTATTGTCGAGCACAAAGATGCTTCTGATGATGAATTGGCAATCAAAGAAATTAATACAGGTACTTATTGTTTTGACAATGAAGCTTTATTCGCAGCACTGAAGAAAGTAGATAATGACAATTCTCAAGGTGAGTATTATTTACCAGACGTAATCGAAATCCTGAAAGCTGAAGGTGAAACAATTGCAGCTTATCAAACGGATGATTTCTCCGAAACACTTGGAGTTAATGACCGTGTTGCATTGTCTAAAGCGGAAGGATACATGCAACAACGTATTTTGGAAAAGCATATGAGAAATGGCGTCACCATTATCAATACGAACCAAACTTATATTGAGTCAAATGTCGAAATTGGTCGAGATACAGTTATCTATCCAGGAGCTGTTCTAAAAGGTGACACTGTGATTGGTGAAGATTGCATAATTGGTCCAAATACTGAAATTGAGAATTGCCATGTTGGTGATAAAACTGAAATTCGCCATTCAGCTGCCTATGAGAGCAGCATTGGTTCAGAAGTAAAGATCGGCCCGTTTGCACATATACGTCCTCAATCAAGCTTAGGTAATGAAGTGAAAATTGGTAACTTTGTTGAAGTGAAGAAATCTGTATTTGGGCAAGGCAGTAAGGCTTCACATCTTAGCTACATCGGCGATGCTGAAGTAGGGAAAGATGTGAACTTAGGTTGTGGTTCAATTACAGTTAATTATGATGGTGAGAACAAGCATTTGACGAAAATCGAAGATGGTGCCTTTGTAGGTTGTAATGCGAACTTAATTGCCCCTGTAACAGTTGGAAAGGGTGCATACGTAGCTGCAGGTTCAACGATTACACAAGATGTACCAGGAGAAGCATTGTCAATTGCTCGAAGCCGTCAGACAAATAAAGAAGGTTATGCAGCTCGTATAACTCGTAAGAATAATGAATAACGGAGGTTCTACTGATGTCAAACGAATACCATGACGGTAGCTTGAAGGTCTTTACTCTTAACTCGAATCGTGCACTTGCCGAGGAGATTGCCGAAACAATCGGATGTGAAATGGGAAAATGCTCTGTTTCCCGATTTAGTGACGGTGAAATTCAAATTAACATCGAAGAAAGCATTCGTGGTTGTGATGTGTTCGTCATCCAATCAACAAGTGATCCTGTGAATCAGCATATTATGGAATTGTTGATTATGGTTGATGCACTGAAACGTGCTTCGGCGAAAACAATCAATGTTGTACTTCCTTACTATGGTTATGCGCGTCAAGACCGTAAAGCACGTGCTCGTGAGCCAATCACTGCAAAGCTTGTGGCAAACCTAATTGAAACAGCAGGAGCTACGCGTGTGATTACGCTAGACTTGCATGCACCGCAAATTCAAGGTTTCTTCGATATTCCAATCGACCATCTTGTAGGTGTACCGATTTTGGCTGATTACTTCGAAGAAAAGAATTTCGATGACGTTGTTATCGTTTCTCCTGACCACGGTGGCGTAACACGTGCAAGAAAAATGGCAGATCGCCTTAAAGCTCCAATTGCGATTATCGACAAGCGTCGCCCACGCCCGAACGTGGCAGAGGTAATGAATATTGTTGGTAACATTGAAGGGAAAACAGCGATTTTAATTGATGACATTATCGATACTGCTGGAACGATTACATTAGCTGCAAATGCACTTGTAGAAAATGGTGCAAGTGAAGTATACGCATGCTGTTCACATCCAGTTCTTTCTGGTCCTGCGCTAGATCGTATTGAAAATTCTAAGATTAAAGAGCTTGTTGTAACAAATTCAATTGCAATGCCAGCTGAAAAGCAAATTGGCAAGCTAACACAACTGTCTATCGCGTCATTGTTTGCAGAAGCAATTATCCGTGTACACGAAGAACAATCAGTAAGTACGTTATTTGACTAAGTTAGAAATTTTTCATGTTTGATTTTCACATGTTTAGGGGAATAAATAGATAAGAACGCATTATTCCAATTAGGAAGGTGATATTCTTGTCTAATGCATTAAAAGCTAACGTACGTGAAGATTTAAAACATTCAACTACAAGAGAAATTCGCCAAAATGGAGGCTTCCCAGCAGTTGTTTATGGGAAAAATAAACCTACAAAGAGTATTTCAGTAACCGCTGTCGAATTTGTGAAAACAATTCGTGAAGTTGGACGCAATGGGATTATCGATTTAGCAATTGACGGCGACACAAAAGAACGCGTCATGTTACATGATATTCAAATTGATCCGATTAAAGACGAAGTGGTTCATGCTGACTTCTTCATTGTGGACATGTCTTCTACAGTGGACGTTGAGGTAAATGTACATATTGTCGGCGAGGCAAAAGGTGCACAAGAAGGTGGAGTACTTGACCAACCTGCACACGAATTGTCTGTACGAGCACTTCCATCAGATATTCCAGAATCGATAGAGGTCGATGTTTCTAATCTAGAAATTGGCGATACGATTCAGGTCAAAGACTTGAGGGAAGGTCGACAATATGAAATTCTCGATGATGAACATACTACAATCGCAACTGTTGTCCCTCCAACAACTGAAGTAGAAGAGGATAGCGGAGAAGTTCAATCTGGTGAAGAAGCGGAAGAACAAGAAGAAACACAGGATACAGAGGAACAAAACGACGAAGAGTAGGAGGCGTAGCCGGTTTTTCCGGTTACGTCTTTTTTCAGAATAAGAAATGAAATATATCTAGCTTTGAGTGAGTGCTCTAGATTACAATCTAACGCTTCTGAAAGCCACCAAACTGTCTTCAATAGCGCTTGTCTACCAATAAGCAGACGTTTTGTGCTTTGTTATTAAGTAAACTTTTTAATATAAATATGCAGGATTTTTGGTTTTAGAAGTGAAGTGTTTCATATGTTATTCTGGATAGAGGTAGTTTTGTTTGAGTTGTTGAGGAGGAGTACGTGTCGTGAAATTAATCGTAGGATTAGGAAATCCGGGTAAGAAGTATGCAGAAACACGTCATAACGCTGGTTTCATGGTCATTGACCATCTAGCGGAGCAATTGAATATTTCATTAACGAAAGAAAAGTTCAATGGTATTTATGGAGATGGAATAATTAACGGCGAGAAAGTTCTATTACTAAAGCCACTTACATATATGAACTTATCAGGGGAGTCTATTGCCCCTTTAATGGATTATTTCAATATCCCAATAGAAGACCTAATCGTCATTTATGATGATCTTGATTTACCAACTGGAAAAGTGAGACTTAGATTAAAAGGGGGTACTGGGGGACACAATGGCTTGAAATCTATCTTCCAACATCTTGGGTCGAAAGAATTTAAGCGTGTTCGTATTGGAATCGGCAGACCTCAAGGCCCAATACCTGTGGTTGATTACGTATTAGGTCGATTTAATAATGAAGAATCGATTGAAATGAAAGAGGCAATTGAGCATGCTGCAAAAGCTTGTGAGGCTTGGGTGACTACACCCTTTCAAGAAGTTATGAATCAATACAATTAGGTTCTTGCAAGAATAGATTCCCTTTTCACTGTGCATACTAAGGGTAAACAGTATGGACAAGGAGAAGGAGGATTACAATGGCAATTCGCTATTACTGCAGACATTGCGGCTATAAGGTAGGCGAAATTTCTGATTTAACAGCTTCAGCGGAACGTCTTGGGTTTCATCATTTAACGGATCAAGAGCGTTTAGACATGCTCACATATCAAGCTAATGGAGATATCGATGTGAAAACAATTTGTGAAGATTGCCATGAAGCTTTACATCGTAACCCAGATTTCCATCAATTGCGTACATTTATACAATAAATCCCACGAACAATTAATTGAATTTAAAACGATAATTACAAAATTATATAGAAATCTTTCTGTCTCTATACATTTATAAGAGTCAAGCTTTGGTAACGTGAACCAAAGCATTTTTCTGTTTTGTTAGATTGCTTTTACGGGGAGGGAATGGTGTTGCAAGGGTTATTAGAACATTTTAAGAAAAGTAGTGAGGTTCTCTCGGTCACGGATGGATTAGCTAATGGTTTAAAAGAGCAATTAATTGCTGGTCTATCAGGAAGTGCAAGAGCATTATACCTCGCATCAATTTATAAAGAGACGAAGCGTCCTCAACTGATCGTAACGCACAACTTATATCAAGCCCAAAAGATTTATGATGATTTATTAGAGTTGTTGGATGAAGATGAAGTGTATTTATATCCAGTAAATGACTTGATTGCTTCAGAAATAGCAGTTGCTAGTCCAGAGCTGAAAGGACAGCGAATTGAAGCTTTGAACTATTGGAGCAAGCATAAGAAAGGTGTTGTGATTGCGCCGATTGCTGGATTGAGGCGTTTCTTGCCCCCGGTGGATATTTGGAAAGAAGGGCAAATTTCATTTACAAAAGACAAAGAAATTGACCTAGAGAGTACATTAAACATGCTGATTAAGTATGGTTATGAGCGTGTTGATATGGTTGCAGCTCCTGGGGACTTTAGTTTGCGTGGCGGTATTTTAGATATCTTTCCTCTTACGGAAGAGATGCCGGTACGCATTGAGTTGTTTGATACAGAAATTGAGTCTATTCGTTTTTTTAATGTCGAAGACCAACGTTCGAAAGAGACGATGGACTCTGTTTCGATTGGTCCAGCGTCAGAAGTACTTCTTGAAGGGAAAAATTATGTACGAGCAATTGAGAAGCTTGAGGAAGGGCTTGCCACTTCGCTTAAAAAAGTGAGCAATAAACAAGCAAAAGAGGCATTAACGGATAACATCTCCCAAGAGATTGAGCAATTGAAGGAACAGCATCACTTTGAAGAAATCTATAAGTATATGTCTTTGTTTTATGACATGCCTGCAAGCTTAATAGACTATCTTCCGGATGAAGGTGTGTTGTTTTTTGATGAATTAAGCCGTGTTGCAGAAATGTCAGACCGTTTAGAGAAAGAAGAAGCAGAATGGCATACTGCTCTGCTCGAAAAGGGTCAAATTATTACCGATATCCAATTATCTCATCCCTATGAAGATTTAATGCAAACAACATCACATTCTTTTATCTATTTATCGCTTTTCCTGCGTCATGTACCGAACACAAACCCGCAAAATATCGTTAATATTACATGTAAATCGATGCAAGATTTCCATGGGCAAATGGAGCTTCTCAAGAATGAAATTGAACGTTGGAAAGAAGCAAATTTTTCAGTTGTTATATTATCAACCAACAAACAACGTGCAGATAAAGTTCAAAGTGTTCTTCAAGATTACAAAATGGAAGCGGTTATTTTAAAAGATGATGCTGTTCTGATGGCGAGTAAAACACAGATCATGACAGGCGGATTAAATGGGGGCTTTGAGCTGCCGACACAGCAGCTTGTCGTAGTGACTGAAGAGGAACTGTTCAAACAAAAAGTAAAGCGTCGCAGACGGAAACAGAAGATGTCAAATGCTGAACGGATTAAAAGTTATTCTGAGCTAAAGGTCGGCGATTACGTTGTTCATATCAATCACGGGATCGGGAAATATCTCGGCATTGAGACATTAGAAATTAA
Organism: Bacillus tianshenii; assembly: GCA_020524525.2. Classification (NCBI taxonomy): domain Bacteria; kingdom Bacillati; phylum Bacillota; class Bacilli; order Caryophanales; family Bacillaceae; genus Sutcliffiella; species Sutcliffiella tianshenii. Next base: position 3,387,718 of record CP129018.1, read on the forward strand.
CGGTATACATAAAGACTATTTAAATATTCGTTATTCCGGAAATGATAAGCTTTATGTACCTGTAGAACAAATTGATCAAGTGCAGAAATATGTCGGCTCAGAAGGGAAAGAACCGAAAGTCTATAAGTTAGGCGGCAATGAGTGGAAGAAGGTAAAGAGCCGTGTACAATCTTCTGTGCAAAACATTGCCGATGATCTTATCAAGCTATACGCAGAGCGAGAAGCGACGAAAGGTTTTGCTTTTGATGTAGATGAGGGAATGCAAAGGGAGTTTGAAACTGCTTTCCCATATCAAGAGACAGAGGACCAGCTTCGGGCTGTCGAGGAAATTAAGCAAGATATGGAGCGAGACCGACCGATGGATCGCCTCTTATGTGGTGATGTTGGTTACGGAAAGACAGAGGTTGCATTGCGAGCTGCTTTCAAGGCCATTGTGAACCAAAAGCAGGTTGCGATTTTGGTACCGACAACTATTCTGGCACAACAGCATTATGAAACGATGGTGGAGAGATTCAACAACTTCGGTGTTGAAGTCGGATTGCTTAGTCGCTTTCGAACACGTAAGCAGCAGAAAGACACATTGAATGGCATTAAAGCTGGTACTGTAGATATTGTAGTTGGTACACATCGTTTACTTTCAAAGGACTTAGAGTTTCGGGAGCTCGGTTTACTGGTAATCGATGAAGAACAGCGCTTTGGCGTGACACATAAGGAAAAAATTAAGCAAATGAAAGCGAATGTAGATGTCTTAACATTAACAGCTACACCAATTCCAAGAACACTTCATATGTCGATGCTCGGTGTCCGTGACCTTTCAGTATTAGAAACACCTCCTGAAAATCGGTTTCCGATCCAAACATATGTTGTGGAATACAATGGAGCGCTCGTCCGTGAAGCAATTGAACGTGAATTAGCACGGGATGGACAAGTGTATTTCTTATATAATCGGGTCGAAGATATTGAACGAAAAGCAGAAGAAATTCGAATGCTTGTGCCAGATGCCCGGGTAGCCTTTGCTCATGGTCGCATGAACGAGAGTGAACTTGAATCCATAATCTTTGATTTCCTAGAAGGAGAATATGATGTTCTTGTAAGTACGACCATTATTGAGACTGGTGTTGATATTCCGAATGTAAATACGTTAATTGTCGATAACGCTGATCGAATGGGCCTTTCTCAGCTGTATCAGCTTCGAGGCCGAGTGGGTCGTTCAAATCGTGTGGCCTACGCGTATTTCACTTATCAAAAAGATAAAATCTTAAAAGAAGAAGCGGAGAAGCGTTTACAAGCAATTAAGGAATTTACTGAGCTGGGCTCAGGATTCAAAATTGCGATGCGGGACTTATCGATTCGAGGTGCAGGGAATTTGTTAGGTGCTGAGCAGCATGGCTTTATTGATTCAGTTGGTTTCGATATGTACTCTCAAATGCTTCAGGATGCGATTGAAGAACGAAAAGGAATGAAGCCAGAAGAGAAGAAAACAGACGTTGAACTAAACTTGCCATTAGACGCATATATCCCAGAAGAATATATTCCTGATAGTAAACAGAAGATCGACATGTATAAACGCTTCCGCTCTCTCGAAACTTATGAAGAGATGAAAGATTTAAAAAAGGAAATGAAGGACCGTTTTGGTAAATACCCGAAAGAAGTGGAAGATTTGTTCCGTGTATCCTATCTTCGAGTTCTCGCTAAGCATGCAAGTGTTGAGTCGATCACAATTAAGAACAAAGATATTGTAATCTACGTAGCTGAAGCAAAAAGTAAGGTAGTCGATGGTTCAAAGTTATTTGATTATACAAGCCAGTATCGTCGTGCTTTCCGTATTGGAACGGAAGACGAGCGCTTGAAGATTGTTGTTGATAATAAATACGGAACGATGGAAGAGAGGTTAAAATTAACGGAAGAATTGTTAGAGAAGTTACCCAAAATGGATCGTGAAGAAGAAACTGCTTGAATAAATGGTAAAATTTAGTTTCGTTTTTATGCAAAATATGCACATTGAGCGTGTATAGAACTTATGTGATGTAGGATACTAAAGGCAAGAAAATGGTGATTTCTTCATCTCAAGGACAGGTCCCTCCCAATCACCAATTTTTACAATCATCAGATGAAAGTGAGGCATCATAAGAATGAAAGCAACAGGTATCGTTCGTCGTATTGATGATTTAGGAAGGGTTGTAATCCCGAAGGAAATTCGCAGAACACTGCGCATTCGTGAAGGCGATCCTTTAGAAATATTTGTTGATCGCGATGGAGAAGTAATTCTGAAGAAATATTCTCCGATTAATGAATTAAGTGATTTTGCAAGAGAATATGCTGAGGCATTATATGACAGTCTTGGGGCTACGATTCTAATTAGTGACCGAGATGTCTATATTGCAGTAGCAGGCGGTTCAAAGAAAGAATTTGTTAACCGTAGTGTTGGAGATAAGATCGAACAAATCATGAATGAACGTTCAACAGCTATGGAAACTTCAGAAAAATCGATTGAGCTTGTTGACGGGGTTGAAGATACGATTTCTTCCTATGTTGTCAGTCCGATTGTCGCAAATGGAGACCCAATTGGTTCAGTTATCATTTTCTCTAAAGAAGGAAAAACGGTTGGTGAAGTGGAGCAAAAAGCAGCTGAGACAGCTTCAAGCTTCCTTGCCCGACAAATGGAACATTAAGAAGTGGGAAGGCGGCTAAATTAGCCGTCTTTTCTAATGCAGGAAATACATAATACAATATTGACGGAATTATCATGTGATATAATGGCAAATACGAGTAATTAACATGCGGAAGGAAGAGCAACTTGAAGCATGGCGTTATGAATGAAAAAAATATTTGGAAGGGTGCATGGATTTTAACCTTTGCTGCAATTATTGTGAAAATCTTAAGCGCCGTGTACCGCATTCCATACCAAAATATAACAGGTGATCTTGGTTTTTATATCTATCAGCAAGTGTATCCAATTGCAAGCGCTGTATTTGTATTATCAACATATGGCTTTCCAGTGGTTTTGTCACGAATGCTTGCTGGTGAACAAAATGAAAGTAAGCAAAACAGTATTTTAAGTATATCGATATTAGGATTAAGTCTTTTTGGCGGAAGTGTCTTTTTTATTCTCTTTTTTTGTGCAGAATTGATTGCTGAATTAATGGGTGATGTGCATTTAGCATTACCAATTAAAACAGCGTCATTTACTTTTTTGTTAATGCCGTTCTTATCCTCATTTCGAGGTTTCTTTCAAGCAAATCAATGGATGACCCCAACGGCTACGTCTCAAATTGCTGAACAATCTGTTCGGGTAGGGGTTATTTTGGGCTTAACTTTAATTCTTGTTTCAAATGGTGCAAACGTTTATGAAGCAGGAGCAGCGGCCGCGTTTGGTTCAGTTATTGGAGCGGTCACATCTGTTACTGTATTGATTTTTTACTTTCGAAAATATTTTCATCTTTTTCAGCTTAACCAAAGATATTTCCGTAGGTTAGTGAGGCCTGTATTATTCCGGCTATTTAAGCAGGGTTTCTTGATTTGTGTCAGCAGTTTATTTATTGTGTTTCTTCAGCTAATCGATTCATTTACCGTTCTCAATACTTTGATACGAAGCGGTATTGAATTGGAACAAGCAAAGGTTTTGAAAGGCGTGTATGACCGAAGCTTACCTTTCATCCAATTAGGAACAACCTTAGCTGTTTCAATTTCATTAACATTGGTTCCTTTAATTACAAACTCCGTGAAAAAGCGTGATATTGATGCGACGAAACGTTATATCTATCTGGCTTATCGGATTTGTTCATCTGTTGGTCTGGCAGCAGCAGTTGGTTTAGTTGCAATTATTGGACCGGCAAATCGGATGCTTTATGAAAATGACAGTGGATCGACAGCTTTAGCAATTGCCGGGTTATCAATCTTTTCATACTCGGTTGTTTTAACAAGCTCGGCTGTTTTACAAGGTTATGGTGATTTTGTTTCGCCTGTTTTGTATATAGCATTTGGATGTGTTCTGAAATTATTATTGACGGTTCTTTTGTCTGTTCCATTTGAAATTATCGGCACAGCTCTTTCAACTCTGATTGCATTTACGGCGGTCGCTTTTTTCATGGTGAGGAAAGTATCGCATAAGAGTAAAACACAACTAAAGGACTTATTTTTATTTCATAAATTAATTATTCCACTTTTCATGATGGCTGCAGCTGTGCTTATTTACCAGTGGTTGCTTGGACAGTTTCCTTTGGTAGAAGAAAAAAACCGTCTTTATTGGGGATTTATTGCGCTGAGCGGTGTGAGTATTGGGGCAATAATTTACTTAACAACATTATTACGTTCAGGATATTTTAGTGAGAATGAGCTGGCGCTTCTGCCGCTTGGTAGTAAGCTTCAAGGTTTCTTAAGGAAGAAGGGGGTTTAAGAGATGAGTAAATGCATTACAGTTATCGGACTCGGCTATGGAGGTCTAGAGCAGCTTTCACTCGGTCTCTATCGAAAGGTCAAAGAGGCAACAAACGTTTTTGTCCGAACCGTAGACCATCCAGCTGTCAATGAATTAGAAGCGGAAGGGTTATCATTCCAGGCGTTCGATAAAATATATGAAAAGCATGAGCAATTTGAAGATGTATATGAAGAAATTACCGAAGCCCTTATCCAAGCCGCTATGAAGGAACGTGTAGTTTATGCTGTACCTGGCCATCCTCTTGTCGCTGAAAGAACTGTACAGCTGCTTTTTGAACGTGCTCGAACACAAGGGATTGAAGTAGAAATTGCAGGTGGACAAAGCTTCTTAGATGCGATGTTTACTGCCCTTGAAATTGACCCAATCGAAGGATTTCAAATGGTTAATGCTATGGACCTTCAGAAAGAAAACCTGCAATTACGGCAACACATCATTATTTCGCAAGTCTATGATGCCTTAATTGCGTCGGAAGTGAAGCTAACATTAATGGACAAGCTACCAGATGATTATGAAGTCATCATTGTTGTGGCTGCCGGGACTGACCAAGAAGTTATAAAGCGATTACCGTTATTTGAAATGGACCGAGAGATGTCACTGAACAACTTAACAAGTGTCTATGTACCGCCTGTTCAACAGGAACAGCACTTGTACCATGAGTTTGGTACATTGCGAGAGGTTATTGCTATTTTGCGAGGTCCAGACGGTTGTCCTTGGGATCGAAAACAAACACATGAATCATTGAAAAAATATTTAGTCGAAGAAACGTATGAAGTGCTTGATGCAATTGATGAGCAAGATGATGAGCATTTAGCAGAAGAGCTTGGAGATGTGCTGTTGCAGGTCATGCTGCATGCTCAAATAGGTGAGGATGAAGGTTACTTCTCAATTGATGATGTGATCTATACGCTTACTGAAAAAATGATTCGACGTCACCCGCATGTCTTTGCCGAGGCAAATGTAGAGGATGCTGAACAAGTGGTTCAAAACTGGGAAGCAATTAAGAAGGATGAAAAAGGAGAAACAGATACAGGCTCCATTCTTTCTGGAATACCGTCACACTTACCTAGTCTATATCGAGCATATGAGCTTCAAAAGAAAGCTTCAAAGGTTGGCTTTGATTGGCAGGAAGCTGAACCGATGTGGGCGAAAGTAACAGAAGAAATAGACGAACTTAAAGAAGCCCTCACTTTAAACCATGTAGCGGAAGCTCAAGCCGAGTTTGGTGATATCATTTTTGCACTTGTTAATTTAGCCCGTCACTATAAGCTTGATCCAGAGGAAGCTTTGCGCGCAACAAATCGAAAGTTTCAAAGTAGATTTCAATACATTGAGCAAGTTGTAGCAGAAAAGGGGCACAGCTGGGAAGAGCTGAATCTTGAGCAATTAGACGCAATTTGGGAAGAAGCGAAGCGCAGATCTACACAGGAAAATAAATAGAAACGAATGTTTTAAGGAGAGTGAGTTTCATGCGTTTAGATAAATTTTTAAAGGTAGCTCGTCTTATTAAGCGCCGTACTATGGCGAAGGAAGTAGCTGAACAAGGGCGAATTTCGATTAATGGTAATGAAGCAAAAGCGAGTACAAATGTAAAAGAAGGCGATGAATTAACAATTCGCTTCGGCCAAAAAATTGTGACAATACAAGTTAACGAACTTAAAGATTCCACGAAAAAAGAAGATGCGGCATCGATGTATACAGTATTGAAGGAAGAGCGTGTCGGAGAGTAAAGAGAGCTTGTTCTAATTTTCTCTTGTGCACATATACATAGGTTAGTAAGTGAGAAGAAATTTCCTGTATATGTGTATAGGAGGGGAAAGCATGGAGCGTTATTATGATTCAGCATCATCTCATTCACAACAAGCCCAGCATGATGTGATGATGAAAGGTAGACGTACGCTAGAAATTACCGGGGTGAAAGTGGTAGAAAGCTTTGATGAGGAAGAGTTTTTAATTGAAACTGTGATGGGTTTTCTAACTGTACGTGGTCAAAACCTGCAAATGAAGAACCTAGATTCTGAAAAAGGAATTGTCTCCATTAAGGGACGCATCTTCGAAATGATTTACTTAGATGAACACCAGGCGGAGAAAGCTAAAGGGTTCTTTAGCAAGTTGTTCAAATGACGTTAACGGTACAATTTCAAACAATGCTTTTGATGATTGCGGCGGGTGCTTTGATAGGGGGAAACCTTGATACATACCGCCGTTTTTTTAGACGAAACAAGCATGCAGGGTGGCTTGTTTTTCTGTTTGATTTATTTTTTTGGTTTGTACAAGCAATGATGGTATTTTACGTGTTGCTGCATGTAAACAATGGACAAATTCGCTTTTACGTATTTTTAGCGATTTTATGTGGTTATTCTGCATACCAAGCCTTATTTAAGGGAATATATGTAGCATTGTTAGAAAAGTTAATTTCATTTTTTGTAGGTTTTTTCCGTTTTATTATGAAAATTACACAACTTATGATTTTTAAGCCGATAATAATCTTGTATCAAGCTATTATTATTCTGTTGCTTTTTATTTTTCAGCTAATCTGGAGGACACTATCTTTTATACTTCGAGTATTATTCTTTCCATTTCGACTTTTTGGCAGGCTTCTATGGCGTTTCACACCGAAAAAAGTCAAAAACTTTTCTCTCGTCATAGCAGGGAAATATACAATTGTCAAGAATAAGATACATAAATGGATCGCAAAGCTACGGTCTTAGGAGGGAAAACATCAGTGCAGACAGAACGGAAACGCAATATAACCAAGATTCGTTCATCCTACACGGTACAGCAAGACCGAAAACAGGATATTGCACGTCTTAAGAAAAAACGACTGTTTCAACGTTTAGTGATGTTTGCTATCGTAGCACTCATCGTTACAGGCGGAATGATTGTCACGTTGATTTCACAATCACAGGCAATTGAGAAGAAAGAAATAGAAAAGGCTGAGTTAGAGGAAGAGCTTGCAGTTTTACAGAAGGACGAAAGAAACTTGAAGGAAGAAATCACAAAACTTAATGATATCGACTATATTAAAAAGATAGCACGCAGGGATTATTTCTTTTCAGAAGAAGGAGAAGTAATTTTTCAATTCTCAGATGAGTAGTATTGTCCCTCCCGCGCTTAAAGACGCAATTGCAAGCGGAGGCGAGGGAATCTTTATTAACTTATCGTACCAGCTCTTAAGTTCGGGGTTGTGTCATCAGTCTGCTGAACGTTAGAAAACAAAAAACAATTTAAGCATAATCTGAAATTAAAGCCGTGGGCTTTCTAGGATTAAATTCTGTTATATTGACACTTTAAATTTTAGTTGGGTATAATAAAGTAAAATTCACTTTTTTTATTAATCAAGGAGGAGCATTTCTTTTATGTCAATCGAAGTAGGCAGCAAGTTACAAGGTAAGGTTACAGGGATTACGAAATTTGGGGCGTTCGTCGAGCTGCCGGGAGGCTCAACAGGGCTTGTTCATATCAGTGAAGTGGACGATAACTATGTTAAGGATATCAATGATTTCTTAAGTGTAGGCGACGAAGTGACAGTTAAAGTTATCAATGTGGAAAAAGACGGAAAAATTGGTCTATCTATTAAAAAAGCAAAGGATCGTCCAGAACGTCCTGAGCGCCCGTCACGCCCAGTGAACAAACCAAGCGGTGGCCGTCCATCACGCCCACGAGGACCAAAAGGACCACCTCGCAGAGATGATTTCGAATCGAAGATGGCTCGCTTCTTAAAAGATAGCGAAGACCGCTTAGCATCCCTGCGTCGTAACACAGAATCAAAACGCGGAGGCCGCGGTGCAAAAAAAGGATAGTAACTTGTTGCTTATTTTAACAGGTTCGAAATAGACGAAGCGCTTTAAATAGAAGTACGCAAAAATGCTGAGGACGCCCTCAGCATTTTTGTATTATTAGAGCGCTTTCTCCTAGCTTTTTTTAAGCTTGACAAAAGGTAAATGATTAATTACAATATCTTTTGTGTCAAATTATTTTACATGATGGCGGTGTAGCTCAGCTGGCTAGAGCGTACGGTTCATACCCGTGAGGTCGTGGGTTCGACTCCCTCCGCCGCTACCATTATTATGGCCCGTTGGTCAAGTGGTTAAGACACCGCCCTTTCACGGCGGTAACACGGGTTCGAATCCCGTACGGGTCATCATGAAAGACAAAAAAGGTTGCATCGATTTACTCGGTGCAACCTTTTTTGTCTTTTCTTGTTCGCATTTCTTTTTCTTTCGACTTTGTTAGCTTAGCAAGCTTTCTTTTCAAAATATACAATGCAAGTTTCAACAATTCACTGCTTGAAATTGCTTAATACATTAGGGTTAGGAAGAAGAACTCAAAAATCACGTCAAAGAAAGTGGTATTTTTGGCATCTCGCTTAGAATAGCGTCGAACGATTTATTGGCACACACCTGTGATTTTGACAAAATCTTAATTTTTCGTGTGGTTTAATGAACACAACAAAAAATATTAGGTGGTGCTAGGGTAATGCAAAAAATTGAAAAAGAAGTTGGGGCGATTCATCGATTGCAGTTCTCGGGGATTCATATGGTGGACAAGGTAAAGAGTTCGATCGAGAGAAACATTTTGAATTCTGACCTTGTATTATTGTGTGTCGGCTTTTTGCTTGGACGAGCAATGATTCTTAATCAACTTACGCCATTTGCACTTCCGTTCTTTGCAGCTGTCCTAATGATGAAAAGGGAAAAGTCAGGCTGGGCAGCATTAGCAGTAATTGTTGGTTCAATCTCACAGTCTTGGATTCATACGGCATACATATCGGCCTTAATCGTCATGTTCTTTCTCTGTCATGCGATTATATCGAGGTTTAGTTACGATGTGTTAAAGATTGTGCCCGCCACCGTATTAATCGCAGCTGCCGCTACTAGGATAAGCTTTACTTACTTTTTAACAGGAAATATTACGAATTATGATTATATGATGTCAGCTGTAGAAGCTGGACTTGGATTTATTCTTACAATGATCTTTATTCAGAGTATTCCGCTTATTTCTCCTCAAAAACGCAAAAAAGCATTAAAACATGAAGAAATGATTTGTTTGATGATTTTATGTGCCTCTGTTCTTACAGGAACAATCGGCTGGTCAATCTATGACCTATCCGTTGAACATATTTTCGCTCGTTATCTTGTTGTTGTCTTTGCACTCGCCGGGGGGGCTGCCATCGGGTCCACTGTTGGAGTTGTAATTGGCCTCATCCTAAGTCTTGCTGATGTTGCCAGTCTTTATCAAATGAGCTTGCTTGCCTTCTCAGGTTTACTCGGAGGTCTTCTGAAGGATGGAAGGAAGGTAGGAGTGAGTGCGGGACTGTTAATAGGAACCCTACTAATTGGTTTATATGGTGAGAACCTGTATGCTTTTACACCAACTTTATTTGAATCACTTATTGCACTTGCCCTCTTCTTAATGACGCCCAAGAAGCTGTTTGCTAGAGTTGAACGGTATATTCCTGGAACAGAAGAGCATCGAAAGGAACAGCAACAATATTTACGAAGAATAAGGGATTCCACTGCGAAAAGAGTGGAACAGTTCTCTACGCTGTTTCAGACATTATCAAATAGCTTTCAGCAGCAAGGTATTATATCTGAAGAAGAGGAAGACGAAACGAAAGAGATTGATTATTTTCTAAGCAATGTGACTGAGAAGACTTGCCAAAGCTGCTTTCGAAAACATGCTTGCTGGCAGAAGAACTTTAATAAAACATATGACTACATGCTGCAAATTATGCAGGAAGCAGAAAATAATGCAAACGCGCCAAATCATCGTTTAGATTATGAATGGCGTCAACATTGTAAATATCCAAAGAAAGTTGTAGATACGATTTATCAGCAATATTCCTTCTACCAAGCAAATCAAAAACTAAAGCAGCAAGTAATGGAGAGCAGACGGCTTGTTGCAGAACAGCTGCTTGGTGTATCACAAGTAATGGGTGATTTCGCAAAGGAAATCCAAAAGGAGCGTGAAAACTTACAAAACCAAGAGGAACAAATTCTAGAGGCACTTGGGAAAATGGGTATAGAGATCGGCCATGTAGAGATCTTTACCTTAGTAAAAGGAAATGTCGACATCGAGATGAGTATTCCATATTGTAATGGCAATGGAGAGTGTGAGAAGGTCATTGCTCCAATGCTTTCAGATATATTAGGTGAAACAATTATTGTAAAGAAGGAGGAATGTGCTTCATATCCAAATGGCTATTGCCATGTTGTTTTTTCATCATCGAAAGCATTTGTCGTAGATACGGGAGTTGCGACAGCGGCGAAGGGAGGCGCCTTTGTTTCAGGTGACAGTTATTCATTAGTAGAGATCGGCAGCAGTAAATATGCATTAGCGATTAGTGATGGAATGGGAAATGGTGAACGAGCACATATGGAAAGTCATGAGACATTAAAGCTATTACAGAGAATTCTTCAATCAGGAATAGATGAGCAAGTAGCAATTAAATCAGTCAATTCAATACTATCACTGCGCACAACGGATGAAATCTTTTCAACATTGGATTTGGCGATGATTGATTTGCAAGATGCTACCGCTAAATTTCTGAAAATTGGTTCATCTCCAAGCTTTATAAAACGAGGGGAGCGAGTTATGAAAGTGGAGGCTGGAAATCTCCCGATTGGCATTATTCAAGATATGGAGGTTGATGTTGTTAGTGAGCAATTAAAAGCTGGAGATCTGCTAATAATGATGAGCGATGGTATTTTTGAAGGGCCACGTGACGTAGAGAATTATGATATTTGGATGAAACGGAAAATACGGGAGTTCGAAACAAAAGATCCACAGGAAATAGCAGATTTAATCTTAGAGGAGGTTGTACGAACGAGCGGACAAATTGCAGATGATATGACGGTAGTTGTGGCGAGGATTGAACATAATACTCCAAAGTGGGCGCCAATCCCGACTTATTACGAAAAAGCACTTTAGCAAAATTCAGCTTGTTCCCTCTTTGTAAAGGTATAATTCCAACAGTTTCTGCCAATGATGGTAGTAATCAAAAGGAGGGAGCTAAGTTGAAGAAAGGAACATTGAAACAAATTTTATTGATTACTGACGGATGCTCCAATCAAGGTGAAGACCCAGTCGCTATCGCGGCGTTAGCAAAAGAACAAGGAATTACGGTCAATGTTATCGGGGTAATGCAAGATGATGATGTAAGTGAACAAGGTAAGCGGGAAATAGAAGATATTGCTTCAAGTGGAGGTGGAATTAGTCAAGTCGTATACGCACAAATGCTTTCCCAGACTGTCCAAATGGTAACAAGGAAAGCAATGACACAAACTCTTCAAGGAGTTGTAAACAATGAATTGAAACAAATCCTTGGAAAGCAAACATCGATGGAAGACCTGCCGCCTGAGAAACGTGGGGAAGTGATGGAAGTAGTCGATGAGTTAGGAGAAACGATTAACCTAGAAGTTCTTATCTTAGTAGATACAAGTGCAAGTATGCGTGATAAGCTGCCAACTGTGAAGGAAGCATTGCTTGATTTATCAATTAGCTTAAATGCTCGCATGGGAGAAAATCTTTTCTCTGTGTTCACATTTCCCGGGAAAAGACAGGAGGTGGACAAGTTACTTGATTGGACGCCGAGAATGGAGTCCATTTCATCCATTTTCCCTAAACTTTCGTCTGGTGGGATAACACCGACTGGTCCAGCTCTTCAGACTGCCATGTCTCACTTTAAGAAAAAACGCTCATTGAGGAGTTTGATTTCACGTGATGATGAATACTTCGAAGAAGCCGGATTTTAATATTCAGCCAGGTGAGGTTATTCAAGGGAAGTGGCACCGACGCTCATACAAAATTATTAAACAGTTAGGTTACGGAGCAACAGGTGTTGTTTATTTAGCTCAGTATAATCGTAAGTTTGTTGCCTTAAAGCTTAGCGAGAATTGTATGGCAATTACATCGGAAGTCAATGTGCTTAAATCACTTTCCCAGGTCCAGGGGTCTTCCCTTGGGCCTTCTTTGCTGGATGTAGATGATTGGGTTGTACCGGGCAAACGTGAGACTACTCCTTTTTATGTGATGGAATATGTGAAAGGTAGAGAGCTGCTCGAATTCATCCAATTACGTGGTTCAGAATGGATTGTTGTGTTAACAATTCAGTTATTAAGTGAATTAGATAAACTTCACAAAACGGGCTGGGTATTTGGAGATTTGAAGCCTGACAATTTACTTGTTTCAGGTCCGCCCCCTTGTATACGTTGGTTTGATGTTGGAGGAACGACGAGGATCGGACGCTCTATCAAGGAGTATACAGAGTATTATGACCGTGGCTATTGGGGGCTTGGAACACGGAAAGCTGAGCCTTCTTATGATTTATTTGCAGTAGCGATGATTTTTATCGAATTAGCATATGGAAGCCAGTGTAAGAAGGATGGACAAGGAATCTTACAGTTAGAGGAACGTATTCGTCGTCACCCCTTCCTTACAAAGTACCGGCATGTCCTTATAAGGGCTTTAGAAGGAAAATATCGTTCAGCAGAAGAAATGAAAGCAGAGTTAATGAAACCCCTTAATCAACTGTCTGCTCGAACAACACGCAAGCCGCCAGAAAAAAAGGCAACAAAAGCAAAGAAACCGCCAACTACAATGGCCCAAACCACAGTGGTAACCAGAAAATCAAAAGGAATTTATGAGACAGCTTTTATAACAATTTTGTTGTTTGCGTTTTACTTTTTATATCTTTATTTTCAAAACCCTATACAGTAATTGGAAAAGGGTGAAGGTAGTTAACAAAATGTTCATGATGTTTTAAGATTTTAAGGTTATTCTTTTTGCACAATGTGAAAAAGAAGTGGTAGGATGAATATAATTACCATTATAAAAGCAATATCAGGCATTAGGGCTGTACCTTGGTACTGTTAAGCTTGAAAGGAACTTCGAACCATAAGTAACTTAGGAATTTCAAGGCTCTGCTAGTACTTTAAGGTGTGGAAGAAGAAATCATCGTGTTTTTCTGTTAAGAGAAAAGGGCTGACATTGGATGAATGACCTCGTTAAAACATTTATAGAAAAACATCATTTGATTAACGATGGAGAAACAATCATAGTTGGGCTCTCAGGCGGTCCAGATTCTTTGGCATTGCTTCACTATTTATATGAGCTCAAGGAGAAAAGGAACTTATATCTTGTTGCTGTACACTTGAATCATATGTTCCGAGGAGAAGAAGCAGAAAAAGATTGCATATTTGTGAAACATTTTTGTGACTCGATCGATATACCTATTGTCACTGAAAAAATTGATGTACCTGCTTATCAGAAAAAATACCACTTAAATGCTCAAGAAGCTGCCAGAAAGTGTCGTTATCAATTGTATGAAAAGATTATGCATAGATATGATGCTGATAAGCTTGCCCTTGCTCATCATGGGGATGACCAAGTGGAGACTGTTTTCATGAAAATGGCTAGAGGCAATGTGAGTTCTTTGAAAGGGATGCCTGTGCGAAGACCATTTGCCACTGGTGAAATTATTCGGCCTTTTCTTCCTTTATCAAAAGATGAAATTGAAGAGTACTGTAAGAAAATGAAGCTTCAACCACGTCGTGACCCGAGTAATGAGAAACCCGTTTATACACGTAATCGTTTCCGCAAAACATTGCTTCCATTTTTGAAAGAAGAAAACCCGAAGGTACACCGTAATATTCAGTACATAAGTGAAGTAATAGAGGCGGAGGATGCTTTTTTAAACGAGTTAACTCAGGAGAAAATGCAAGGCGTGCTTATTGAAAAAACAACTGAAAGATGTATTTTCGACATTAATGCATTTGGAATGCTTTCCGTTCCTTTACAAAGAAGGGCTATTCATCTAATATTAAAATATCTTTACCCTAAGGATTCGGGGGTATATACATCAATACATATTGAAGATATTTTAACCTTATGCAGGCAAGAACATCCTTCAGGTGAACTAATGCTGCCGTATCATTTGCGGATTATCCGCACTTATGATAGATGTATAATGACATTTCATATAGAAAAGCAAGTAAATTTCTATCATGAGCTGTCGGTGCCAGGCCGAATTAAGGAAGAGGATGCTTTTGAAATAACAGCATTTGATTCTACAAAGGACCTTACTTTCGATTCAGCTGATGAGGTGTTGCAGCTCCCAAAAGATTCTGTTGTTTTTCCATTAATTGTACGTAACCGTAAGCAAGGTGACAAAATGGAAATCTTTAAAGACGGGAGTAAGAAGAAAGTCAGTCGAATCTTCATTGATGCAAAGGTTTCCCGGCTTGAACGAGATAATTGGCCGATTGTTTCTGATTATACAGGCAGAATTATTTGGATACCTGAAATTAGAAAGGCATATGACTTTATACATAGCAGCCAGCAAGAGTGCATATGTGTTAGTATTTCGCTCTCATAAGAGGGTTTAAAGGCACCATGGAAAAATTTCATATTCAGCTTAAGGAATAGATTTAGGAGGAACGTAGAAAAATGCATGATGATATTAAAGAGGTACTCATTTCAGAGGAAGAACTTCAACAAAAGGTAAAGGAAACAGCTCAGGTGCTATCTGAAGAGTATAAGGACCGTTTTCCACTTGCGGTTGGCGTATTAAAAGGTGCAATGCCATTTATGGCTGATTTGCTAAAACGCATGGACATTCACCTTGAAATGGATTTTATGGATGTATCTAGCTACGGAAAATCAACAGTTTCCTCAGGCGAAGTAAAAATTATTAAAGATTTGGATACATCTGTAGAGGGAAGAGACATATTAATTATCGAAGACATTATTGATAGTGGGTTAACACTAAGTTATCTTGTTGACTTATTGCGTTATCGTAAAGCGAACTCAATTAAGATTGTGACACTTTTGGATAAACCTACTGGACGTAAAGTCGATATTAAAGCAGATTCTGTTTGTTTTGAAGTGCCAGATGCATTTGTTGTTGGTTATGGATTAGATTATGCAGAGCGTTATCGTAACCTGCCATATATCGGTGTGCTAAAACCTGAAATTTACGAAAACTAATTTGTTGTGCACGCTTACGAATATATGGTACCATTTAAAATAGTTTGTTCGTTCGTGGGAGGAGGCAAGAAATGAATCGTATCTTCCGAAATACAATTTTTTATTTGCTGATCTTTCTAGTTGTGATCGGCGTTGTCAGCTTTTTTAACGGAAGCAATCAACAGACCGAAACATTGACATATGATGAATTTCAGTCAGCTTTAGAACAAGGTGACGTTTCATCTATCACTGTAAAGCCAGAGCGGAACGTATATGAAATTCAAGGTAAGCTGAGTTCTTATGAAGAGGACCAGACTTTCTTGACTTATGTGCCGCAAACTGAGCGTATTAATGAATTGCTTCAATCATCTGGTGTGAAGGCCGAAATGCAACCGGCTGAAGAAACAAGTGGATGGGTGACATTCTTCACCTCGATTATTCCATTTATCATTATCTTTATCTTATTCTTCTTCTTGCTTAACCAAGCTCAAGGCGGCGGAAGTCGTGTGATGAACTTTGGTAAGAGTAAGGCCAAGTTATACAATGAAGAGAAGAAGAAAGTACGCTTTAAAGATGTAGCAGGTGCAGATGAGGAAAAACAAGAGCTTGTTGAAGTGGTTGACTTCTTGAAAGACCCTCGCAAGTTCTCGGCAGTAGGAGCTCGTATTCCAAAGGGTGTCTTACTTGTTGGTCCTCCTGGTACTGGTAAGACATTGTTAGCTCGTGCAGTAGCTGGTGAAGCCGGTGTACCGTTTTTCTCAATCAGTGGTTCAGACTTTGTTGAGATGTTTGTCGGTGTCGGTGCGTCTCGTGTACGTGACCTATTTGAAAATGCTAAGAAAAATGCGCCTTGTATCATTTTCATTGATGAAATTGATGCCGTTGGTCGTCAACGTGGTGCAGGTCTTGGCGGTGGACACGATGAACGTGAGCAAACTTTGAACCAGTTGCTTGTTGAAATGGATGGATTCGGCGCAAATGAAGGAATCATCATCATTGCTGCAACAAACCGTCCAGATATCTTGGACCCTGCATTGCTTCGTCCAGGACGCTTCGACCGTCAAATTACGGTTAATCGCCCAGATGTTAAAGGACGTGAAGAAGTTCTTAAGGTACATGCAAGAAACAAACCTCTTGCAGAAGATGTGAACTTAAAAACAATTGCAATGCGTACACCAGGATTCTCTGGTGCAGACTTAGAAAACTTACTCAATGAAGCGGCGCTTGTAGCTGCTCGTGGAGATCGCAAGAATATCGCGATGGACGATGTGGAAGAGGCTATTGACCGTGTTATCGCAGGTCCAGCTAAGAAAAGCCGTGTTGTTTCAGAGAAAGAGCGTAATATCGTGGCTTACCATGAGGCTGGTCATACAATAATTGGTATGGTGCTTGATGAGGCTGATATGGTACATAAAGTAACCATCGTGCCGCGTGGTCAAGCTGGAGGATATGCCGTTATGCTTCCAAAAGAAGATCGGTATTTCCAAACGAAGCCAGAACTACTCGACAAAATCACTGGTCTATTAGGTGGGCGTGTAGCTGAGGAGCTTGTGCTTGGTGAAGTAAGTACAGGTGCTCATAACGACTTCCAACGTGCAACGAACATTGCACGACGAATGGTTACTGAATTTGGAATGAGCGAAAAGCTTGGTCCGCTTCAATTTGGTCAATCACAAGGTCAAGTATTCTTAGGCCGTGACATTAACAGTGAGCAGAACTATAGTGATGCAATTGCTCATGAAATCGATATGGAAATTCAGCGCATCATTAAAGAATGTTACGAAAAAGCAAAAGACATTCTTACTACTCATAAAGAGCAGCATGAAAAGATTGCAAAAACGTTGCTTGAAGTAGAAACGCTTGATGCAGAACAAATCAAGCACTTGTTTGACCATGGCACACTTCCTGAGCGTCCTGTAATTGACCCGGAAGCAACACCATCAAACAATGAAGATGTAAAAGTTAACATTAACAAAAGAGAAAATAATGAAGATGACGCTGAAAATAAAGATAAAGAATAAACAAAAAAGGATGCCCAAGCTGGGGCATCCTTTTTTCAGTAATTTATTATCTGGAAAGTTCCCCCTTGTCACCTGCTTTTCACTCTTTCGAAAGGTAAAAATTATGATATGATGAGGAAGGAAACGATTACAGAACATACGACAAGAAATAAAAAAAACGGGTGATGAGTAATGATTTTTGTATTAGACGTAGGGAATACAAATACAGTTTTAGGGGTTTATGAAGGGGAAGAATTAAAATACCATTGGCGGATTGAAACGAGAAGAAATAAAACAGAAGATGAATATGCGATGACGATTAAAGCATTATTTGAACATGAAGACTTACTTTTTTCGGAAATCGATGGCATTATTATTTCTTCAGTTGTCCCACCGATTATGTTTGCACTTGAAAGAATGTGTGAAAAATATTTCTGTATACCACCAATGATTGTAGGCCCTGGAATTAAAACAGGCTTAAATATTAAATATGAAAACCCACGCGAAGTTGGAGCCGACAGGATTGTAAATGCGGTAGCAGGGATTCACCAATATGGCAGTCCGTTAGTGATCGTTGATTTTGGTACTGCAACGACATATTGTTACGTAGATGATAACAAACAATATATGGGTGGTGCTATTGCGCCGGGTATTAACATTTCGACTGAGGCATTATATGAAAAAGCGTCTAAGCTACCACGAGTTGAAATTACACGCCCAGATGGAATTGTTGGGAAAAATACCGTACATGCTATGCAAGCAGGTATTCTATATGGTTATGTTGGACAAGTTGAAGGCATCGTATCTCGGATGAAAGCACAATCTGATGTAGAACCGAAAGTTATTGCTACAGGTGGTTTGGCTTCATTAATTGCTAGAGAATCTGATATTATCGATCATGTTGATCCGTTTTTAACATTAAAAGGATTACATTTAATTTACACCCGAAATAAGCTAAGCATCTAAAGAGAGGAGAGCATCCATGTCGGATTATTTAATTAAAGCATTGGCATTTGATGGGCAGGTTCGTGCATATGCGGTGGATACGACAAAAACCGTAGGAGAAGCACAACGGCGTCATCGCACTTGGCCGACTGCATCTGCAGCAATTGGTCGTGCCATGACAGCAGGCGTTATGATGGGCTCAATGCTAAAAGGTGAAGATAAATTAACAGTGAAAATTGAAGGCGGCGGACCAATCGGCGCTATTATTGTAGATAGTAATGCAAAAGGTGAGGTACGAGGCTATGTAAGCAATCCAGAAGTTCATTTTGATTTAAATGATCATGGGAAGTTAGATGTTGCTCGTGCGGTAGGTACAAACGGTTTTCTTTCGATTGTGAAAGACCTCGGTATGCGTGATCATTTTACAGGTCAAGTGCCGCTTGTATCAGGGGAGCTTGGTGAGGATTTCACTTATTATTTTGTAACCTCAGAGCAAGTCCCGTCTTCTGTAGGTGTTGGTGTACTTGTAAACCCTGACAACTCGATCCTTGCTGCTGGTGGTTTTATTATTCAATTAATGCCGGGCACGGAGGAAGAGGTTATTTCCTTTATTGAAAAACGTATTCAGGCAATTCCACCAATTTCGAAGTTGATTGAGCAAGGACTTTCTCCAGAGGAAATTCTTAATCAATTACTTGGTGAGGAGAATATC
Source organism: Bacillus tianshenii (assembly GCA_020524525.2). Taxonomy (NCBI): domain Bacteria; kingdom Bacillati; phylum Bacillota; class Bacilli; order Caryophanales; family Bacillaceae; genus Sutcliffiella; species Sutcliffiella tianshenii. The sequence goes on from CP129018.1 coordinate 3,406,778, forward strand.
AAAATTCTTGATAAGCATTCAGTCGAATTTAGCTGCCACTGTTCAAAGGAACGAGTGGAGAATGCATTTATCAGCCTCGGGAAAAAAGAATTAAAGGAAATGATTGAAGAAGACGGAAAAGCAGAAGCGACATGTCATTTCTGTGCAGAACAATATCACCTTACAAAAGATGAACTAGAAGAATTGTTAAAACAAGCGGAAGCATAATTTTGCTTCCGTGTTCTGTATTGGAAAGCAGCTGAATAATTATAATAATTGACAATCACCTTATAGCTTGCTACATTATATAATATATTAAGCTGATAAAAATACTTGGTTTTAGGGGTGAGATAAATGCGTGTTGGAAACTCTATTATTGATTTAATTGGACAGACGCCAGTGGTGAAGTTGAATCGTCTAACGGGTGAGAATGATGCAGATGTTTACTTGAAGCTTGAATTTATGAATCCTGGAAGCAGTGTGAAAGATCGAATTGCTTTATCGATGATTGAAGCTGCTATAACTGAAGGTAAATTAAAGGAAGGCGACACGATTATTGAGCCAACAAGTGGAAACACTGGAATCGGGCTTGCGATGGTGGCTGCTGCTAAAGGCTTAAAAGCTATTTTAGTGATGCCTGATACGATGAGTATGGAACGCCGTAACCTTCTTCGTGCATATGGGGCGAAGCTTGTTTTAACGCCGGGGGCAGAAGGAATGAAAGGTGCTATTCAAAAGGCAGAGGAACTTTCTAAAGAAAATGGTTACTTCATGCCACAGCAATTCCAAAATGAAGCAAACCCTGAAATTCACCGTCAAACGACTGGAAAAGAGATCGCTGAACAAATGGGTGAACAGCTTGATGCATTTATCTCTGGTATCGGTACGGGCGGCACAATTACAGGGGCTGGTGAAGTGTTGAAAGAAAAGTACTCAGACCTTCAAATCTATGCTGTAGAGCCTTCTGATTCACCAGTATTATCAGGAGGAAAGCCAGGACCACATAAGATTCAAGGAATTGGTGCTGGGTTTGTTCCGAAAACATTAAACACAGACGTGTATGATGAAATTCTTACAATCGAAAATGAAGAAGCGTTTGAATATGCTCGACGTGCTGCACGTGAAGAAGGTATTCTAGGCGGTATCTCTTCTGGAGCGGCAATTGCTGCAGCATTAAAAGTAGCGAAGAAGCTTGGAAAGGGAAAGAAAGTATTAGCGATCATTCCAAGTAATGGTGAGCGATATCTCAGTACACCTCTTTACCAATTTGATGAAGAATAAGCATTTGAAGGCAGTTCTATTACAGAACTGTCTTTTTTGTCTGTTGAAAAAGGAAAGGTGAGGCCTCGCAGGAGCGCCGCCTGCCCCGCAGAAAGCGTGTACCTGGAGCGGGAATCAACAGCTGCTTTTTAACAGAGTTAAATCTCGTTAAAGTTTCTAGTAATAAAGGGTGATAGGAATATACACATGGTGTAAAATAAGATCAACAGTCTTCTTGGAGTGTGAATGAGATGCCGCAACAGATGCAGAAACAACGTAGAACATTTGCGAAAAAAATTCCTTATGATGAGGCAAAATGGTTTAAGCAATATCAAAGCTTATCAGCAAGTAAATCTAAGCATATCTTATTAGAAAGCGGCCGTGCAGGAAGATACAGCATCGCAGCTCTTGAACCGTTCGCTGTGTTAAAGGGGAAAGATAACTCTCTATCTATAACTACAAGCAGTGGCACGGAGGTTCAACAGGGTAACCCGCTCCATTGTATGCGGGAATGGATGCAGCAATATCAATCTGAATCCCATCCTGAATTTCCTGACTTCCGCGGTGGTGCGGTCGGCTTTATTAGCTACGATTATGCCCGCTATGTGGAGAAACTTCCTAATTCAGCTGAAGATGACTTGAATACGCCTGATTTGTATTTTCTAGTTTTTAATGACGTCTTTGTTTATGATCATGTAGAAAAAGTACTATGGCTGATGACCAATGATAAAGTCATGAATGAACAAGCAGCATATAATCGGTTAGAAGCTTATGAATCCATTTGGAGAAGTGAAGAAGTTAAGGCTGCTGATTGTCAGCTTCGCAATCAAAATGGAGAAGCGAGTCGTTCCTTTTCACAAGAGGCATTTGAACAAGCGGTACGAAAGGTGCAAGCGTATATTTCGGCAGGCGATGTGTTTCAAGTGAATTTAGCTGTACGGGAAACCCGCCCACTAAAGACTTCGTCACAGCATATTTACGAAAAATTACGCGAGTTAAATCCATCGCCTTACATGGGGTATTTGCATTTTGATGATATGCAAATTGTTTCCGCTTCTCCTGAGTTGCTTGTCAAGAAGAAGGGAAGGCACCTTTCGACCCGGCCGATAGCAGGAACGCGTTCCCGGGGTAAAGATGAAGCGGAAGATGAAGCGTTAGCAGCAGAGTTGATTCATAATGAAAAAGAACGAGCTGAACATGTAATGCTTGTTGATCTAGAACGAAATGACTTAGGCAGGGTTTCTGAATTTGGAAGTGTTCATGTTGATGAGTTTATGGTCATCGAAAAGTATTCACATGTGATGCATATCGTCTCAAATGTATGCGGTACACTTGCTGAGGGGAAGGATTCCTATGATGTCATTGAAGCGGTTTTCCCTGGAGGTACGATTACAGGTGCTCCAAAAGTGCGCACAATGGAAATTATCGAAGAACTTGAATCAGTAAGGCGCGGCATATATACAGGGTCAATTGGCTGGATAGGCTTTGATGGAGAGATGGAGCTGAATATTGTCATTCGGACATTAATTGCCAAGGATGGTCTTGCCCACGTTCAAGCAGGGGCAGGTATTGTCATTGATTCAATTCCATCAGCTGAATATAAGGAATCTTTGAAGAAGGCAAAGGCATTATGGAGAGCGAAAGAGTTGAGTGAAGAAGAGCTTATGGAAAAAAGTCGAGTAGAGGTGAGTGGAGAATGATTTTAATGATTGATAATTATGATTCTTTTACATTTAATCTAGTCCAATATTTAGGAGAGCTTGGTCAAGAGCTTGTGGTAAAGCGAAATGATGAGATTACGATTGAAGAGATTCGAGAACTGAACCCGCGATTTTTGATGATTTCACCGGGCCCTTGTTCTCCGAATGAAGCAGGCATCAGCATGGATGCCATTCGTGAGTTTTCCGGGGAAATACCGATTTTCGGGGTGTGTCTTGGTCACCAATCAATAGCACAGGTGTTTGGTGGAGATGTTGTACGTGCAGAACGTCTTATGCATGGGAAAACATCAGAAATGAATCATGACGGCAGAACGATCTATGAAGGGTTAAGTAATCCATTTACCGCAACTCGGTATCATTCTCTTATAGTCAAACGAGAGACACTGCCTGATTGCTTTGAGATTACATCATGGACAGATGAAGGCGAAATCATGGGAATTCGTCATAAAGCCTTACCAGTAGAAGGTGTGCAATTTCACCCTGAGTCCATTATGACCAATCTTGGGAAACAGTTACTTGCAAACTTTATTAAGAAATATGGTGAAGAACAATGTATCTCTACTTAAATGGAAACATTGTAAGAAAAGAGGAAGCAGTCATTTCGCCATTTGATCACGGATATATGTACGGTCTCGGGTTGTTTGAAACATTTCGCATGTATGATGGTCATCCATTTTTGTTGGATGACCATCTTCAGCGTTTACAGCATGGTTTGGGTGTGATGAATATTAACTTAGAAATAAATCGAGAAGATATCCATTCCATTCTTACTGAGTTACTTGCTGCGAACGACTTGCAAGATGCTTATGTTCGTTTAAATATTTCAGCAGGTGTAGGAGATCTCGGCTTACAAGTAGGGACTTATGAAGAGCCGACAATGATGATTTTGATGAAAAAGCTGCCGAATGAAGGGGTATTTCCTGCTAAGCAGGGAAAAATATTACGAACAGTACGAAATACACCTGAATCGGAAATTAGATTGAAATCACACCACTACCTGAATAATATTCTTGCGAAGCAGGAGATTGGGAAGCAATCTCATACTGAAGGAATTTTTTTAACAGCGGAAGGTTATGTAGCAGAAGGTATTGTTTCGAATATTTTTTGGGTAAAGAATGGGGTGCTCTATACACCAGCTGTTGAGACTGGAATTTTGGATGGGATAACTCGTAAGTGGGTTATGGCACTTGCTAAAAAACGAGGAATCAAAATAGAAGAAGGCTTCTACCCAATTGAGAAGTTACTAGATGCTGATGAGGCATTTGTAACAAATTCAATTCAGGAAATCGTTCCTCTTAACGGTATAGAAGATGTGCGGTTTTTAAATGAACGAGTGGTTCCATCTTTAATAAATGATTATAAGAAGCACACTCACAATTTAGAGCGTATAAATGAACTTGGTTAAAAGAGGTGAACATCGTTTGGCGGATTTAAAGTATCATCAACTTCAATTTGGGCATTATTCATGGAATTTACAGGAAAAGACCTATGTAATGGGTATTTTAAATGTGACACCTGATTCATTCTCGGATGGCGGTAATTTTAATGAAATAGAAAGAGCAGTCCAGCATGCAAAACAGATGGTCCAAGATGGAGCTGACCTAATCGATATCGGAGGCGAGTCAACAAGGCCGGGAGCGGAGACGGTTAGCGAAGAGGAGGAAATTGCTCGTGTAGTACCAATCATTAAAGCGATCAAAGAAGCAGTTGATGTACCGATTTCAATCGACACGTATAAAGCGGAGACTGCAAAACATGCACTTGAAGCAGGCGCCCATATTATTAATGATGTTTGGGGGGCAAAGGCGGATCCGCAAATGGCTCAGGTAGCTGCCCATTACCAAGTGCCGATTATTCTTATGCATAACAGGGGAAACAAAAACTATGGTGATTTAATCGACGATATGAAAATGGACCTTCAAGAAAGCATTGCAATTGTAAAGCGTGCTGGTGTGAAGGATGAAAAGATTATCCTTGATCCGGGTATTGGTTTTGCGAAGACGTACGAACATAATATTAAGGCTATGCGCCGTCTAGAGGAATTGAATGAGCTTGGTTATCCGCTCCTCTTAGGTACATCGAGAAAATCATTTATTGGATTGACACTTGATTTACCAGTGGAAGAGCGGATGGAAGGAACGGGAGCGACTGTTTGCCTTGGCATTGAGCGGGGCTGTCAGTTTGTACGTGTGCATGATGTGAAAGAAATAAAGCGGATGACGTTGATGATGGATGCAATGCTTGGAAAGAAGGTGCAAGCAAATGGATAAGATTTATATGAACCGTATGCAGTTTTGGGGATATCATGGAGTTTTTGCTGAAGAGAAGAAGCTTGGACAGCGTTTTTATGTAGATTTAGTGCTGGAATTGGACTTGAAACCAGCTGCACAGACAGACAATCTGGAGAAAACCGTTGATTATGGCAAGGCCTATGAAGTAGTCAAAGCTATTGTAGAAGGTACGCCACGTGATTTAGTTGAAACAGTGACTGAAGAGATTGCGCAGCAATTATTTATCACATTTTCAATTGTACAGAAGGTTACAGTGAAAGTAATTAAGCCTGATCCGCCGATCCCTGGTCACTATGATTCTGTAGCAATCGAAATGACGAGGGAACGTTGATGAAGCATCTTGCTTACATTGCCCTCGGTTCTAATGTTGGAAATCGTGAAGAAAATCTATTATTAGCGCTTCAGATGCTATCTGAGCATTCATCAATTACAATCAATGCGACTTCCTCAATCTATGAAACAGAGCCTGTCGGTTATACGGATCAGCCACAATTTTTGAATATGGTAGTTCGGGTACAGACAGATTTGCCAGCGGTTAAATTATTACAAATTACACAGAGAATCGAAGTTGAATGCGGACGTGTAAGAGATATTCGCTGGGGTCCACGCACGTTGGACCTTGACATTTTACTATTTGACCGTGAAAATATTGAAACAGAACAGTTAATTGTTCCCCATCCACGAATGATGGAGAGAAACTTCGTGATGGTGCCGCTTATGGAAGTGGCTGATGAGAATGTGAACGAGTACCTACAAAGCCATGAGATAAATGAAAGTATGGAAGGAATGAGGATTTGGCAAAGTAGTTCTCATATTTCCTTTCATAAAGTTTAAATAGTGAAAGAGGTGACGACCATGCTCAAAATCGGAGATATTGAAATGAAGAATCCGGTGGTGCTTGCACCAATGGCGGGCGTGTGTAATTCGGCTTTTCGTCTAACGGTGAAGGAGTTTGGAGCGGGGCTTGTGTGCGCCGAGATGGTTAGTGATAAAGCGATTTTATATAAAAATCAAAAAACGATGGGCATGCTTTACATTGATGAGCGTGAAAAACCGTTAAGCTTGCAAATCTTCGGCGGTGAAAAAGATTCACTTGTAGAAGCGGCAAAATTCGTTGAACAAAATACAACAGCAGATATCATTGATATTAATATGGGCTGTCCTGTTCCGAAAATCACAAAGTGTGATGCAGGAGCAAGATGGTTGCTGCAACCTGAGAAAATCTATGAATTAGTATCAGCGGTTGTAGATGCGGTTGATATGCCAGTAACAGTGAAGATGCGTTCTGGCTGGGATGAGAACACAATTTATGCAATTGAAAATGCACGTGCTGTTGAACGGGCTGGAGGACAAGCGGTTGCTTTGCACGGCCGAACACGTGTACAAATGTATGAAGGGCAAGCTGATTGGGATATCATCAAGCAAGTGAAACAAGCGGTTAATATCCCGGTTATCGGTAATGGTGACGTTCAAACACCTGAAGATGCCGAACGTATGCTTCAAACAACTGGCTGCGACGGTGTAATGATTGGTCGGGCGGCGCTTGGTAACCCGTGGATGATTTATCGTACAGTAAAGTATCTTGAAACAGGTGAATTAATTGGCGAACCGTCCGCACGCGAAAAGATTAAAGTGTGTAAGCTTCACATGGACAGACTAATTGAATTGAAGAATGAGAAAGTAGCAGTAATGGAAATGCGTAAGCATGCAGCGTGGTATTTAAAAGGTTTGCCACGTACTGCGAAAGTGCGCAAGGCAATTAATGAATGCAATACGCGTGAGGAAATTTCAAATCTTCTGGATAACTATGTAGCAGAAGTAGAAGCGAAAGCTCAAGCAGCTGTATGATTTTAAGCATTAAGGAGAGAAACTGTCAGCGATTGCTGGCAGTTTTTCTTATTTTACACGCATCCACTAGTTGAATCTGTTCGGATTTTTGCGTATTCTTATTATTTGAAGTGTTTTATATTGTACGATGTTGTCGATTCTGATGAAATAGATATCACACATACAAATATTAAGGTTTGGAGATGATGACATGAGTCACGAAGAATTAAATGACTTAATGCGAGTTCGCCGTGAAAAGTTGCAGACTTTACGCGATGCAGGAATTGATCCGTTCGGCAAACGCTTTGATCGTACTCATAACACAGCACAGCTGCGTGAAGAATATGATCAGTTTTCAAAAGAAGAATTAGATGAAAAAGGTGCCGAAACAATTATTGCCGGCCGTATTATGACAAAGCGTGGAAAAGGAAAAGCAGGCTTTGCTCATATTCAAGATTTAAAAGGACAAATTCAAATATATGTACGAAAAGACCGCGTTGGTGAAGAACAATACGAAGTGTTCCAAAGCGCAGATATCGGCGACATTGTAGGGATTAAAGGTGAAATGTTCAAAACGAAGGTTGGGGAATTGTCTGTTAAGGCAAACGAATTCCAACTGCTTTCGAAATCTCTTCGACCGCTTCCAGAGAAGTTTCATGGTTTGAAAGATATTGAGCAGCGCTACCGTCAGCGTTACCTTGACTTGATTATGAGCCCTGAGAGCCGAGATACATTTGTAACCCGCAGTAGAATTCTTCAATCTATGCGTCGTTACTTAGATGACCGTGGATACTTAGAAGTAGAAACACCAACAATGCACTCTATTCCAGGTGGGGCATCGGCTCGACCGTTTATTACGCATCATAACGCACTTGATATGGAGCTATATATGCGTATTGCAATTGAGCTTCATCTGAAACGTCTGATCGTAGGCGGCATGGAGAAGGTTTATGAAATTGGACGAGTCTTCCGTAATGAAGGTGTCTCAACACGTCATAATCCAGAGTTTACGATGATTGAGTTGTATGAAGCTTATGCGGATTACAAAGATATCATGAGCTTAACTGAGAATTTAATTGCACATATTACAAAAGAAGTTCATGGGACAACAACCGTTCAGTACGGGGACTATGAAGTAAATCTAG
>CP129018.1:3420000-3595000 GCA_020524525.2 Bacillus tianshenii
GACCTACAAGTCGAGCAGGGACGAAAGTCGGGCTTAGTGATCCGGTGGTTCCGCATGGAAGGGCCATCGCTCAACGGATAAAAGCTACCCCGGGGATAACAGGCTTATCTCCCCCAAGAGTCCACATCGACGGGGAGGTTTGGCACCTCGATGTCGGCTCATCGCATCCTGGGGCTGTAGTCGGTCCCAAGGGTTGGGCTGTTCGCCCATTAAAGCGGTACGCGAGCTGGGTTCAGAACGTCGTGAGACAGTTCGGTCCCTATCCGTCGTGGGCGCAGGAAATTTGAGAGGAGCTGTCCTTAGTACGAGAGGACCGGGATGGACACACCGCTGGTGTACCAGTTGTTCCGCCAGAGCATCGCTGGGTAGCTACGTGTGGACGGGATAAGTGCTGAAAGCATCTAAGCATGAAGCCCCCCTCAAGATGAGATTTCCCATAGCGTCAAGCTAGTAAGATCCCTCAGAGATGATGAGGTAGATAGGTTCGGGGTGGAAGCGTGGCGACACGTGCAGCTGACGAATACTAATCGATCGAGGACTTAACCAATTTAATTGGAAATGCAAGACAACCAGCGTGCATCACAAGCGCACTGCACACTTCTGTTTCAGGTGTTATCTAGTTTTGAGGGAACAAACCTCAATTAAATAGTCTGGTGGCAACAGCGAAGAGGTCACACCCGTTCCCATACCGAACACGGAAGTTAAGCTCTTCAGCGCCGATGGTAGTTGGGGTTCTTCCCCTGTGAGAGTAGGACGCCGCCAGGCAATTTTAAAGTCGACCGTTTATGGTCGACTTTTTTGATCTTAATTATTATTTCTTTGCATAGAATAAATAGTGTCGATGTTCCTCTAACAGGGAATAATTAGTATTAATATATAATAGAGAAAGAGAAAAAGGGGGGAGATCACCTGCAATGATAAATGAACTGAATGAATTAATAAATCAATATTTAGGTGAATACTTTTTACTTATGTCTTTGAGAATTATTTTGGCAGTCTTTCTTTGTGGCATTATCGGTTTCGAGCGTGAAATTAAGCAACATCCAGCCGGCTTTCGTACTCACTTACTTGTCGGTGTAGGTTCTTGTTTAATGATGTTGCTGTCATTATATGGTTTTGGGCCTTATATGGAAGCTTCGGATAAAATACGGTTTGATCCAGCGAGGATTCCGTCTTATGTTATTAGTGGTATTGGTTTCTTAGGAGCAGGTACCATTATTGTAAGGGGCGCCACGGTACGCGGTCTTACTACTGCTGCTTCTATATGGGTAGTAGCTGGTCTTGGTTTAATTATCGGGGCTGGAATGTATGGGATCGCTGTATTTACCACTATCGTAGTGTTGTTTAGCTTATTATTATTAAATCGTTTTGAAAAACGGTTGGCAAAGGTTCATAAGATCGAAAACATTCATATATTTACAGAAAAGCAAGTGCAGCCTTTGTTAAAAATTGTGGCTGTTTTTGATAAAGAAGAAATTAAAGTTCGTAGCATACAGGTGAAAAAACATCGAACAAAGCCTGTGACAACAGAGTACATTATTGAAGTCGCAAATGTAACGAAAAAACAGAAGATGATATTATTCGAAAAATTAAATACGTTAGAGGGTGTGAATGAAATTTGCTGAATTGAGACTATAATGGTCCATTCAGCTTTTTTTAATTGAAATAATCGTTTGATTTTCTAGGATGTTGGCTATGCTTACAAATAAAAAGGGTAATTAAATATTGAAAAGTAGTTTGTCAAAATTATATAATATAAATAAGGTCAAATATAGTCAAAGTCAATAAAAGGAGGAGGGAGCATGAGGAACATCTCCGATATTATTGAACATTATTTAAAGCAAGTGTTAAAAGTTAGTGATGAGAATATTGTAGAGATTAAGCGTAGTGAAATCGCTGAAAAATTTCAGTGCGTTCCCTCGCAAATTAATTATGTGATTAACACTCGATTTACGATTGAAAAAGGCTATATTGTGGAAAGTAAAAGAGGAGGGGGTGGGTACATCCGTATCACCAAAGTACAAGCGGATGATCACGTCCACCTCATTGAAGAAATTGATAGCCTCATTTCGAATAAAATTCCTCAAGCAACTGCAGAAAATATCATTCTCAGATTATTAGAAGAAGAAGTTATTTCAAAACGTGAAGCTAGAATTATGTTAAGTGCAATTGATCGATCAGTCTTGTATATCGATTTACCCGAACGTGATATTATTCGTGCTCGCGTTTTAAAAGCAATGTTAATCGCTTTGAAATATAAATCATAGAATGAATTGGTGTCTGAAGGAGAGAGGTGATAAAGATGAAATGCGAAGAATGCCAGCAAAACCCTGCCACGTTGCACTTTACAAAAATTATAAACGGCGAGAAAACAGAAATTCATTTATGTGATCAATGTGCAAGAGAAAAAGGGGAAGTTTTTACAGGTGGTAGTGGATTTTCGGTAAATAACTTGCTTTCAGGTTTACTTAACATGGATACTCCATTCAAGGAATCAACAAATCATTCGTTTACAAGTCAGCAGTCCTTACAATGTGAAACATGCGGGATGACCTACGATAAGTTTTCAAAGATCGGGCGTTTTGGGTGTGCTGATTGTTACAAAACTTTCGGAGATAAGCTAGATCCTATTTTAAGACGTGTTCACAGCGGCAATACTGTTCATGCTGGTAAGCTTCCGAAACGAATTGGCGGGGATTTACACGTGAAGAAAGAAATCACCCATTTGAAAGAGGAAATGCAAACATGTATTGCTAATGAAGAGTTTGAGCGAGCTGCTGAACTGCGTGACAAGATTCGTGCTTTAGAGAAGAATCTAATAGGGAAAAGAGAGGGGGATTAAGTTAATGTCGTTGCAACGTTTTATTAATCAGGCAATCAGCCCTTGGATGAATGAAGAAGGGCCTGACAGTGATATCGTCTTAAGCAGTCGGATTCGCTTGGCAAGAAATATGCAGGAGGTTCCTTTTCCGACTGTTGCAAGTACTGAGGCATTAGCGAAGGTCATCTCTCTTTTTCAGGAATACTTTTCTAATCAACACCTTGATGGGGTAGGCAAGCTTGAACTGTTACCGATGAATGAGATGGAACCAATTGAAAAGCGTGTACTAGTTGAAAAGCATTTAATTAGTCCTCACCTTGCCGAAGTCTCAGAAGCAGGTGCTGTTGTTTTATCAGAAAATGAGCAAATCAGTATTATGCTTAACGAAGAGGACCATATTCGGATTCAATGTCTCTATCCAGGCCTTCAATTAACAGAAGCACTGCATGCTGCAACAACTCTTGATGACTGGATTGAATCCAAGGCAGATTATGCATTTGATGAAAAGCGTGGATACTTAACAACATGTCCAACAAATGTTGGTACAGGAATGCGAGCTTCAGTGATGATGCACTTACCCGCACTTGTTTTGACAAATCAAATGAATCGTATTGTACCAGCTATTAATCAACTTGGGCTTGTCGTACGTGGTATCTATGGGGAGGGCAGTGAAGCACAAGGTAATATCTTTCAAATCTCTAACCAAATTACGTTAGGGAAGTCAGAGCAAGACATCGTTGAAGATTTGCAAAGTGTTGTCGCTCAACTTATCGCCCAAGAACGTTCTGCACGTGAGGCATTATTACAATCATCAAGAATTCAGTTGGAAGATCGTGTCTTCCGCTCGTATGGCATCCTTGCCCACAGCCGAATCATTCAATCGAAAGAAGCTTCTCAATGCTTGTCAGATATGCGGTTAGGGATTGATTTAGGATTCATAAAAAACGTTTCTCGGAATATTCTTAATGAATTAATGATTTTAACTCAGCCAGGTTTTTTGCAACAATATGCAGGAAAAGGACTAACACCAAACGAACGTGATATACGTAGGGCTAGTTTAATAAGGGAACGGTTAAAACTCGAATTAGAAGATGGTTCGTTAGGAGGGAAATAAATTATGATGTTTGGACGATTTACAGAGCGAGCTCAAAAAGTATTAGCATTAGCGCAAGAGGAAGCAGTACGCTTAGGGCACAACAATATCGGTACTGAACACATTTTATTAGGACTTGTACGTGAAGGGGAAGGGATTGCAGCGAAAGCGCTGAATGCACTAGGGTTGAGCCCTGAAAAGATTCAAGAAGAAGTAGAATCCTTAATCGGCCGAGGCCAAGAGGTTTCGCAAACGATTCATTACACCCCAAGAGCTAAGAAGGTAATTGAGCTTTCTATGGATGAAGCGCGTAAGCTTGGTCATTCATATGTCGGTACAGAGCATATTCTATTAGGACTTATTCGTGAAGGTGAAGGCGTGGCAGCACGTGTTCTTAACAACTTAGGGGTAAGCTTAAATAAAGCGCGTCAACAAGTGCTTCAATTGCTAGGAAGCAATGAATCATCTTCAGCTAATCAACATAGCAATGCTTCTGCAAACGCAAATACACCAACATTAGACAGCTTAGCACGTGACTTAACAGCTGTGGCACGGGAAGGAAGCTTAGACCCGGTTATCGGACGAAGCAAAGAAATCCAACGTGTAATTGAAGTGTTAAGCCGCCGTACAAAGAATAACCCAGTTTTAATTGGGGAGCCAGGTGTAGGTAAGACAGCAATTGCTGAAGGTTTGGCACAACAAATCATTAACAATGAAGTACCAGAGATTTTACGTAATAAACGTGTGATGACACTTGATATGGGTACAGTTGTTGCAGGTACAAAATATCGTGGTGAATTTGAGGACCGCTTGAAAAAAGTAATGGATGAAATTCGTCAAGCTGGTAATGTTATTCTATTCATTGATGAGTTGCATACACTTATTGGCGCTGGTGGTGCAGAAGGAGCAATTGACGCTTCAAATATCTTAAAACCATCTCTTGCTCGTGGGGAGCTCCAATGTATTGGTGCGACGACAATTGATGAATATCGTAAATATATTGAAAAGGACGCTGCACTTGAGCGCCGCTTCCAGCCGATCCAAGTTAATGAACCGACAGTTGACGAATCGGTACAGATTTTACAAGGGTTGCGCGATCGTTATGAAGCCCATCATCGTGTGACAATTCCAGATGAAAGCATTAAGGAAGCTGTGAAATTGTCTGATCGCTACATATCTGACCGCTTCCTACCGGATAAAGCTATTGATTTGATTGATGAAGCAGGTTCAAAGGTTCGTCTTCGTTCTTACACAGCGCCGCCTAACTTAAAAGAGCTAGAACAGAAGCTTGAAGAAGTGCGCAAAGAAAAAGATGCAGCAGTACAAAGTCAAGAGTTTGAAAAAGCTGCTTCACTTCGCGACAATGAACAACGTTTACGCGAGGAGCTTGAAGGCCTTAAGAAAGAGTGGAAAGAAAAGCAAGGGCAAGAAAATAGCGAAGTCACAACAGAAGATATTGCGATGGTTGTATCCAGTTGGACTGGTATTCCTGTTAACAAACTGGCACAAGAGGAATCAGACCGTCTGTTAAATATGGAAAGCGTCCTGCATAATCGTGTAATTGGTCAAGATGAAGCTGTTAAAGCTGTTTCGAAAGCGATTCGTCGTGCTCGTGCAGGTCTTAAAGATCCAAAGCGCCCGATTGGTTCATTCATCTTCCTTGGTCCTACAGGTGTAGGTAAGACAGAGCTTGCTCGAGCATTAGCCGAGTCTATCTTCGGTGATGAAGAGGCAATGATTCGAATTGATATGTCAGAATATATGGAGAAGCACGCCACATCTCGTCTTGTTGGTTCACCTCCAGGCTATGTAGGCCATGATGAAGGTGGTCAATTAACGGAAAAAGTACGCCGCAAGCCATACTCAGTTGTATTGTTGGATGAAGTTGAGAAGGCGCATCCAGAAGTATTTAATATTCTTCTGCAAGTACTTGAAGACGGCCGCCTAACTGATTCCAAGGGACGTACTGTTGATTTTCGAAATACAATCTTAATCATGACTTCTAATGTTGGTGCAAGTGAATTGAAGCGTAATAAATATGTCGGCTTCAATGTACAGGATGAAAATCAAGATTACAATGATATGAGATCCAAAGTAATGACAGAGCTTAAACGTGCTTTCCGTCCAGAGTTCTTGAACCGTATTGACGAAATCATTGTGTTCCATTCTCTTGAAAAGCGTCATATTCAAGAAATCGTATCACTTATGTCTCAAGAGCTTAGCAAGCGCCTGAAAGAGCAAGATATTGAGCTTACTTTAACGGATAAAGCATTAGAAAAAATTGCAGATGAAGGGTTTGACCCTGAATATGGTGCACGTCCATTGCGCCGCGCTCTTCAAAAGCATATCGAAGACCGCCTATCTGAGGAGCTTCTAAAAGGCAATATTCAAAAAGGACAAAAAATTGTTATTGATATTAAAGACAATGATTTTGTCGTAGAGACAAAAGTATTAACAAAATAGGTAACAGGAAGGCAGCTTAACTTTGCTGCCTTCTGTTTTTTTGAGAAGAAAACGTCCATTTATTTACTAATTAACTTGTTGCAGGAAGAGAAGAGTCGAGCAAGAATTTTATATAGTATTCAATACGGATATTCATACAAATCAAGTTAGGAGTCATAGAATGGCAAAAAAAACGACCAAATTCATTTGTCAAAGCTGTGGATATGAATCAGCAAAATGGATGGGGAAATGTCCTGGCTGTGGTCAGTGGAATACGATGACAGAAGAAATGATGGAAACGAAACGTGGACGAAAACAAACATTTGTCACCTCGTCGCAAACTGTTTCAAAGCCACAGAAAATTAGTTCCATTGAGTCGATTAGTGAACCGCGAGTTCATACTGATATTGGGGAGTTTAATCGTGTACTTGGGGGAGGGATTGTTCCAGGATCGCTCGTTTTAATAGGTGGGGACCCTGGTATTGGAAAGTCAACAATTCTTCTGCAAGTATCAGCTCAATTGGCTAATCGTATGAAGGTACTCTATATCTCAGGCGAAGAATCTGTTAAACAAACAAAGCTTCGCGCAGATCGTCTCGATATTAAAGCTGATCAGCTCTATGTACATGCCGAGACGGATATTGATTATATTTCAAAGGCAATAGATGAGCAAAATCCATCATTTGTCGTCATTGACTCAATACAAACGGTTTATCATCCTGATGTTACCTCAGCACCCGGAAGTGTATCCCAAGTACGAGAATGTACGACTGAGTTCATGCGGATTGCTAAAACGAAAGGAATTGCAATTTTTATCGTAGGGCATGTTACAAAGGAAGGCTCTATTGCAGGCCCTAGATTACTTGAGCACATGGTAGATGCCGTTCTTTATTTTGAAGGGGAACGTCATCATACATACCGTATTTTGCGTGCTGTAAAAAATCGTTTTGGTTCTACAAATGAAATGGGTATTTTTGAGATGAAGGAACGAGGGCTTGAGGAAGTATTAAATCCTTCTGAAATATTTCTTGAAGAACGTTCCCAAGGTGCTTCTGGTTCAGTTGTTGTAGCATCCATGGAAGGAACGCGCCCTGTATTAGTTGAAATTCAAGCGCTTATTTCGCCGACAAGCTTCGGTAATCCGCGTAGAATGGCTACAGGTATTGACCATAACCGAGTCTCATTACTGATGGCAGTGTTAGAGAAGCGGATGGGTATGCTGCTGCAAAATCAAGATGCCTACTTGAAGGTAGCGGGGGGAGTGAAATTAGATGAGCCGGCAATTGACTTAGCGGTAGCTGTTAGTATTGCCTCCAGCTTCCGAGACCGCCCTTCAAAACCAACAGATGTAGTAATTGGAGAGGTAGGGTTAACGGGAGAGATTCGCCGTGTATCTCGTGTTGAACAACGTGTACTTGAAGCACAAAAGCTTGGATTTCAGCGTGTTATTCTGCCAGATAAAAATCTTGGAGGGTGGACCGTTCCTAAAGGAATTGAAGTGATTGGTGTTTCCACAGTTAGTGAAGCATTAGAACATACATTAGGAGGCGGATGATAATGGATGAACAATACTACAGCAAGGTGATTGGTGGAATACTCCAATTCGTCGCTCCCGGGAGTCCTGTACGTGATGGTATTGATAATGTTCTTCGGGCAAAGACAGGTGGTTTGATCGTAGTCGGGTACAATGAAAAAATCAAAGAAATTATCGACGGTGGTTTTTGTATTAATTGTTCCTTTTCACCTGCCCATCTGTATGAGCTAGCTAAGATGGATGGTGCCATTATTTTAAATGATGGCGGTAGTAAGATTTTATATGCAAATACACAACTAATTCCATACTCAACTATTCCATCTTCTGAAACAGGTATGCGTCACAGGACGGCAGAACGTGTCGCAAAACAGACAGGCTGTCTTGTAATTGCGATTTCCCAACGCCGAAATGTTATTACCTTATATAAAGGGAATTTCCGATATGCCCTTAAAGAAATAGGTGTTATTCTTACAAAAGCAAATCAAGCAATCCAAACCTTAGAAAAGTATAAAGTTGTCTTGGACCAATCTATTACTAACTTAGGCGCACTTGAAATGGAGGAGCTTGTTAACTTCCAAGAGGTTATTCAAGTTTTCCATCGAATTGAAATGGTCTTAAGGATCAAAAATGAAATTTTGAATTATGTAAATGAATTAGGTACAGAAGGTCGGTTAATACGCCTGCAAATGACCGAGCTCGTTTCGAATATTGAAGAAGAGGCTGCTTTATTAATTAAAGATTACAGTAAAAAAGAAGAAGTCGAACCATATCATCTATTAAAGAAGCTACAAACGAAATCAAATGCTGAACTTTTAGATGATGTGAGTGTATTAAAGATGTTAGGATATAGTGCCACAGTGAGTGAAGAAGAAGCTGTCGTTCCTCGAGGTTATCGGCTTCTCCATAAAATACCACGTATGCCTGCATTAATAATCAGAAATTTAGTGAATCAATTCAATAACCTCAATCGTATAATAAAGGCAACACCTGAAGAATTAGTAACAGTAGAGGGGGTTGGGGAAGTAAGAGCAAAGAAAATAAAAGATGGAATAAACCGTATTCAAGAACAACTTTTTATTGACCGCCATATGTAATAGGATGATTGACATATTATGTTTAGTATGGTACGATTTATTATTTGATTAAATTGACATAAATTTACTGATGTGCTATGCTGATGGTGTTATTTTCTGTTATTCTCCCTTTTCGAATAACAGGAAGAAGAGAAGGATCATTTACATTTAGAGGTTTTAATTTAAAAAAATTGTAAATAATGATAGGAGGAGGTGAAAGTATGCTGACGCGAATTGTACAGGTGTTTTTTGTAATCGTCGGCGGAATGCTTGGTTTTATATACATTCCTGATTTAATGGATTTGATGAAGGCTGGAGATATTATTTGGTTAGCTTCACCTTATTCAGGGGCAGTATTAGGAGCATTCATATTATATTTTGGTTCATTATGGTGGACAGAACATGTAGTAGGGTTTATCCGTAAGATAGAAGAGCGCTTGGTGAAGGCACCAGTTACGGACTTACTATTTGGAAGCTTAGGCTTAATTGTTGGACTTATTCTTGCTTTTTTAATTGTTATTCCTTTCAAAGATACCGGGATTCAAATTCTAGATTCACTTCTGCCGATTTTTGCAACGTTCCTTCTCGGATATCTTGGGTTTCAAGTAGGGTTTAAGAAGCGTGATGAGCTGATTAACTTATTTTCAGCTTCTGGTCGATTAGGCTCTAAGAAGAAACAGGATGATGAGGAAGACCAATTGTCAGGTGCAAAAGTGAAGATTTTAGATACCAGTGTTATTATTGATGGCCGCATTGCGGACATTTGTCAAACTGGCTTTCTAGAAGGCACAATTGTAATTCCACATTTCGTATTGGAGGAACTTCAGCACATTGCAGACTCTTCAGATGTATTGAAACGAAACCGCGGAAGAAGAGGCTTGGATATTTTAAATAAAATCCGTAAAGAGCTACCTGTAAATGTTGAAATCTATGAAGGGGATTTTGAAGATATTCAAGAAGTAGACAGTAAGCTTGTGAAGCTTGGGAAGCTGCTTTCTGGAATTGTTGTTACAAATGACTTTAACTTAAATAAAGTTTGTGAGCTGCAAAATGTAGCAGTTTTAAATATTAATGACCTTGCCAATGCCGTAAAGCCTGTTGTGCTTCCAGGCGAGGAACTAAATGTTCAAGTTATCAAGGATGGTAAAGAGCAAAATCAAGGTGTTGCATATCTTGATGACGGTACGATGATTGTCGTAGAAGAAGGCCGTGACTATATCGGGAAACGAATTGATGTACTTGTAACAAGTGTTCTGCAAACTTCAGCAGGGCGGATGATTTTTGCCAAGCCAAAGCTACTTGAAAAAGCCTTATGAAAGAACCAAGGTAAGAAGAAGTAAAGGGAGATACGTAGATGATGTATGATGTTGTAATCCCTGCCGCAGGTCAAGGAAAACGAATGCAGGCAGGGCGAAACAAGCAATTAATTGATTTAATGGGGAAACCAATTATTGCTCATACCCTCGAAGTCTTTCAGAATGATGCCTGGTGCCGGGCCATTGTTCTTGTTGTGCAGCCAGATGAACTGGATGCCATGCAGGACATTGTAAGTCGATTTAATATAACGAAAGTGAAGCACATTACGCCTGGGGGAAATGAACGGCAGCAAAGCGTATATGAAGGATTAAAGCTTCTTGAAGGAGAAGATATCGTCCTCATTCATGACGGTGCACGTCCGTTTATTCCTCAGGAAATTATTCGCCAAACGGTACAACGAGCTGAAGAAGTACAAGCTGCCATTGTGGCTGTACCGGTGAAAGATACAATCAAACAAGCGGCTGATGGTATCGTGCAAAATACAGTAGAACGTTCAAGCTTGTGGGCTGTTCAAACACCACAAGCTTTTCGTCTGCCGCTAATTAAGAAGGCACATAGGCTAGCTGAAGAAGAAGGGTACTTGGGTACAGATGATGCAAGCTTAGTTGAGCGTCTCGAACATGAGGTTGCAATTGTGAGCGGTACATATGAAAATATAAAATTAACTACACCAGATGATTTAATGATTGCAAAAGCGATTATTGAAAATGCGAAGATGGGGAGGGAGTAAGTGTGATTCGAGTTGGACAAGGGTTTGATGTTCATCAATTCGCAGAAGGCCGACCATTGATTCTTGGAGGGATCACAATTCCTTATGAAAAAGGGTTGCTAGGTCATTCAGATGCAGATGTGTTGTTACATACGATTGCAGATGCTGCGTTAGGCGCCTTAGGGTTGGGGGACATTGGAAAGCACTTCCCAGATACAGACCCGGCATTTAAGGATGCAGATTCTGCAAAGCTGTTAACACATGTATGGAATTTAATAAAAGAAAAAGGCTATCAGCTTGGGAATATTGATTGTACGATTATAGCTCAAAAACCAAAAATGGCACCGCATATTCCGGCAATGCGAAGCCGAATTGCAGAGTTGCTTGAAGCGGATGAATCACAGATTAATGTGAAAGCGACGACGACTGAGAAGCTAGGGTTTACAGGCCGCGGGGAAGGTATTGCCGCTCAGGCTGTAATTCTAGTCCAAAAGCTTGACCAATAAACACACATTGGTGATAAAATAAGGTAGATATAAGATAGAGTAAATGTAAGTTGCACTAATCCATTTTTCGGTGGATATCAGCATACTTAGACTAACTAATGGAAGGTGTCGAGATATGGCAAACGAAGTACGCGTGCGTTATGCCCCGAGTCCGACAGGGCATTTGCATATTGGAAATGCACGGACAGCATTATTTAATTATTTATTTGCAAGAAGTCAAAATGGTAAATTCATTATTCGTGTCGAGGATACGGACCAGAAGCGTAATATTGAAGGTGGCGAAGAAAGCCAGCTGAAATATTTGAAATGGTTAGGGATTGACTGGGATGAGAGCATTGATATCGGTGGTGAATATGGTCCATACCGTCAATCTGAACGAAATGAAATTTATAAGAAATATTATGATGAATTGCTTGAAAAAGGCCTAGCTTATAAGTGTTATTGTACTGAAGAAGAGCTGGAAGCAGAACGTGAAGAGATGAGAGCAAGTGGACAGATGCCGCGTTACTCAGGCAAATGCCGCCACTTAAGTGCTGAAGACATTAAGCAACGTGAAGCGGAAGGTCGTCAACCGAGCATCCGTTTTGCTGTACCTCAAGATAAAGAATACAAGTTCAATGATATCGTGAAAGAAGAAGTCACGTTCGATTCGAACGGTATCGGTGACTTCGTAATCGTTAAGAAGGACGGTACACCTACTTACAATTTCGCGGTAGCAGTAGATGACCATTTAATGGAGATCTCTCACATTTTACGTGGGGAAGATCATATTTCAAATACACCGAAGCAAATGATGATCTATGAAGCGTTTGGTTGGGAAACACCTGTATTTGGACATATGACGTTAATTGTAAATGAAAATCGTAAGAAACTAAGTAAGCGTGATGAGTCAATTATTCAATTTATTGAGCAGTACGCTGAGCTAGGATATCTTCCTGAAGCCTTGTTTAACTTTATCGCGATGCTTGGCTGGTCTCCAGTTGGGGAAGAAGAAATCTTTACGCGTGATCAATTTATTGAAATCTTCGATGCGAATCGTCTTTCAACTTCACCGGCAGTATTTGATACGAAGAAGCTTGAATGGATGAACAATCAGTATATGAAGAATAAGTCTTTAGACGAGGTTGTAAAGCTTTCTCTGCCACACCTTGTGGCTGCAGGACGTCTACCTGTAAGTATGAGTGAAGAGCAGACACAATGGGCACGTGAGCTTGTCGGCCTCTATCAAGAGCAAATGAGCTATGGTGCTGAAATTGTTCAACTCTCAGAAATGTTCTTTAAAGAAGAATTAACTTATGAAGAAGAAGCAAAGGAAGTCCTTGCTGGCGAAACAGTTCCAGAAGTGCTTCGTGAATTCGCGTCTCAACTTGAACAATTGGAAGTGTATGAGGCTTCCGAAATCAAAAAAGCAATTAAAGCAACACAAAAAGCAACAGGGCAAAAAGGAAAAAATCTTTTCATGCCTATTCGTGTAGCTGTTACAGGTCAAACACATGGCCCTGAGCTTCCTCAAGCCATTCAATTGCTTGGTAAAGAAACTGTCATTGCACGTTTGCAGGACGCTTCAAAATAGTTATTTATTGAACATTTTCTGTAACTTGTTAATATAGTATTTATATCTATGATAATGATAAGAAAGTGTTGACGAGGAGAGTAAAGGTGTAGCTGAGCTTTTTAGAGAGAACCACCATTAGGCTGAAAGTGGTTTAAGCGAAGCCGTCTTGAAATGCACCTCTGAGCCTCTTGCTGAAGTGGAGTAGGCAAGAGCGGCATACATCTGCCGTTACCCGATAAAAGCTGGGCTGTTTCATTACAGCCAAGCAGAGTGGAACCGCGCTGTCCAAAGCGTCTCTGTGTATGTCAACACAGGGGCGCTTTTTTGTGGTTTTTAAGAAGAGGCTCACCGCCCGCCCCGCGGATAGCGTGTGCCTGCAGCGGAAATCAACCACAACGTTTAACAGAGCATAAGAGAAAGATTTACTACATGTGAAAACACAAGCAGGGGGTTGGAGTGAGTTGCTTAAAATGATGAAGGAAGATATTGATGTTGTATTTGACCAAGACCCGGCAGCAAGAAGTTATTTGGAGGTAATTTTAACTTACTCTGGACTACATGCCATTTGGTCGCACCGTTTTGCACATGCTTTATATAAACGAAAATTCTTCTTCCTAGCACGGATTATTTCGCAAGTTAGCCGCTTCTTTACAGGAGTTGAAATTCATCCAGGTGCAACGATTGGTCGTCGTTTCTTTATTGATCACGGCATGGGTGTGGTCATTGGGGAGACATGTGAAATTGGCGACAATGTTACGATTTATCAAGGCGTCACATTAGGCGGTACAGGAAAAGAGAAGGGGAAACGTCACCCTACATTACAAGACAATACACTCGTTGCGACAGGGGCAAAGATCCTCGGTTCGATTACAATTGGCGAAAATTCAAAAGTAGGGGGCGGTTCGGTGGTCCTGCATGATGTTCCGCCTAATTCGACGGTAGTCGGTATACCGGGCAAAGTCGTCATTCGAGATGGCGTGAAAGTACGCCGTGACTTAAATCATCAAGACCTACCAGACCCAGTAGCAGATAAACTAAAAGAAATGGAAAACGAAATTAAATCATTACAAGAAGCAATACAGCATTTAACAAAGGAGCGTGATTGATGATGGCAATTAAGATGTATAATACATTAACTCGTCAAAAAGAGTTATTTGAACCGATGGAAGAAGGAAAAGTAAAGATGTATGTGTGTGGTCCTACTCAAGACAATACACTCGTTGCGACAGGGGCAAAGATCCTCGGTTCGATTACAATTGGCGAAAATTCAAAAGTAGGGGGCGGTTCGGTGGTCCTGCATGATGTTCCGCCTAATTCGACGGTAGTCGGTATACCGGGCAAAGTCGTCATTCGAGATGGCGTGAAAGTACGCCGTGACTTAAATCATCAAGACCTACCAGACCCAGTAGCAGATAAACTAAAAGAAATGGAAAACGAAATTAAATCATTACAAGAAGCAATACAGCATTTAACAAAGGAGCGTGATTGATGATGGCAATTAAGATGTATAATACATTAACTCGTCAAAAAGAGTTATTTGAACCGATGGAAGAAGGAAAAGTAAAGATGTATGTGTGTGGTCCTACTGTTTATAACTACATTCATATTGGTAATGCTCGTCCTGCAATCGTCTTTGATACAGTGCGTCGTTATTTAGAGTATCGCGGTTACGATGTTCGTTTTGTTTCGAACTTTACTGATGTAGACGACAAGCTTATTAAAGCGTCGAAAGAATTAGGAGAAGATGTTCCAACAATTGCTGAACGTTTTATCCAAGCGTATCACGAAGATGTAGGCGCTTTGGGTGTGAAGAAAGCTGATGAACATCCGCGTGTTATGGATAATATGAATGAGATTATTTCTTTTATCCAAGGGCTAATCGACAAAGGTTATGCGTATGAAGCAGGTGGAGATGTCTACTTCCGAACACGGTCATTTGATGACTATGGTAAGTTATCTCATCAGTCAGTTGACGAGCTTCGTGTGGGTGCACGCATTGATGTTGGGGAGAAGAAGGAAGACCCGCTTGACTTTACGCTTTGGAAGGCAGCTAAAGAAGGTGAAATCTCCTGGGAAAGTCCGTGGGGAGAAGGTCGCCCTGGCTGGCATATTGAATGCTCTGCGATGTGCCGCAAATATTTAGGAGAAACAATCGATATCCATGCCGGTGGTCAAGATCTCGCATTTCCACATCATGAAAATGAAATTGCTCAATCAGAAAGCTTAACTGGAAAGTCTTTTGCGAATTATTGGCTTCATAATGGCTATATCCAAATTAACAATGAAAAAATGTCAAAGTCATTAGGGAACTTTGTACTTGTACATGACATTATTAAACAACATGATCCGCAAGTGATTCGTTTCTTCATGCTTTCTGTGCACTATCGTCATCCAATTAATTTTAGCGAAGAGTTACTACAAAGTGCGAAGAGCGGCTTAGATAGAATTCGTACGGCGTATGATAATGTCCAGCATCGTATGCAGGAGAGCAGCGGCATAACAGATAACGACAAACAGTGGTTAGCTCAGCTGTCTGAAATGAAAGAGACATTTATGAATGAAATGGACGATGATTTCAATACAGCTAATGCTATTTCAACTTTATTTGAGCTTGCGAAACAAGCCAATATTTATCTACAAGAAAAGCATACATCAAAAGACGTGCTCCAAGCTTTTGTTGTACAATTTGATGATTTTGCTAGTGTTCTTGGCTTAACATTGCAAGAAGAGGAAGAACTGCTTGATGAGGAGATCGATAAGCTGATTGCTCAACGTATTCAAGCACGCAAAGATCGTGATTTTGCTTTGGCAGATAAAATTCGTGACGAATTGAAAGAGCGGAATATCATTCTAGAAGATACACCGCAAGGGACAAGATGGAAAAGAGGGTAACGATGGTTGACGCAAAACAATTAAATGCATTGGCGCTTGCTTATATGGGTGATGCGGTATACGAGCAATTCATTCGTTATCAGTTGTTGCAATCAGGTCAAGTGAGACCAAATCAGCTTCATCGCGAAGCAACGAAATTTGTTTCAGCAAAGGCGCAGGCGGCGATTATTCACCGCCTGCTTGAAGATAATCAATTATCAGAAGAAGAGACAGCGGTTGTCCGTAGAGGGAGAAACGCTAAATCTGGCACAATTCCTAAGAATACAGATGTGCAAACATATCGGTACAGTACAGCTTTTGAATCGTTAATTGGATTTCACTACTTGTCTGAACATGAGGAACGGTTAGAAGAGCTGCTGAGACTAGCTTATGAAATTGCGAAGGAAAGACAGAAGGGGTGAGTGTAGATGGATAAAGAATGGATTGCTGGAAAGAACCCTGTCTTAGAAGCGCTGCGGGCAGGACGGGATATCAATAAGGTTTGGATTGCTGAAGGGATACAACGTTCAGCGGCTCAACAAATTCAAAAGCTCGCTAAAGAATCCAACACAATTGTTCAGCAAGTGCCGAAGAAAAAACTCGACCAAGTTGTCGGTGGAAATCATCAAGGCGTTGCGGCGTCAGTAGCTGCTTATCAATATGCTGAGGTCGAGGATATGTTTCAATTGGCAGCTGAGCGAAACGAAGTTCCGTTTATTCTATTGTTGGACGAGATTGAAGACCCGCATAACCTTGGTTCCATTCTTCGTACTGCAGATGCGGTGGGCGTACACGGGGTAATTATTCCAAAGCGCCGGGCAGTAGGCTTAACAGGTGTTGTAGCAAAAGTATCAACAGGGGCTATTGAGCATATTCCAGTCGCTCGTGTTACGAATATGGCCCGCACAATTGATGAACTAAAAGAAAAAGGTTTCTGGATAGCAGGAACAGACGCATCTGCTAAAGAGGACTTTCGTCAAATGAGTGTGGACATGCCGCTCGGAGTTGTAATTGGGAGTGAAGGTAAAGGGATGAATCGCTTAGTTCGAGATAAATGCGATTTTCTCTTATCAATCCCAATGGCTGGAAAGGTGACTTCGCTAAACGCATCTGTCTCAGCAGGGTTGCTTATGTATGAGGTTTATCGTAAACGCCATCCACTCGGAGAGTAAAAGCTATGAATGTATTAATCGTTGATGGCTATAACATCATCGGTGCTTGGCCAGCGCTTAGAAAGTTAAAGCAATATGACTTGGCGGCAGCTCGGGATAAGTTAATCGAGGAATTAGTGGAGTACCAAGCTTTTACCGGAGAGAGAGTTATCGTAATTTTTGACGCACACCTTGTTCCTGGGATCGAAAAGAAATTGCGTACCGGAAAAGTTGAAGTAGTCTATACTCGAGAAAAAGAAACAGCTGATGAACGGATTGAAAAGCTTTCACACAAGCTTCAGAAAGATATACGTTTAAATGTTTATGTAGCCACGTCTGATTATACAGAGCAGCGAGTTACTTTTGGGCAAGGTGCCTTGCGTATACCAGCAATGGAATTACTACGAGAGGTAGAAAGTTCTAAGAAAAATATTAATGAGCGAGTTCGTGAGCAAAATGAACGTAAGCCGTCAGGAAAGGTATTATTTGATGCAGAAACGTTGGCGAAACTTGACAAATGGCGAAGAAGGAAATAATGTATAGTTGACTAGGTAGAAACTTTCACTGTATAATATTTCTATATTTATCGCAAGTGTGGTCGGGGGGATTGCAAAAGTGAGCGTACGCCTCGAGGAGGATCTTCAAAAACGTTTTGAAAGACTAGAGGATGAAGTCATTGTTGAAAAGGTCCATGAAGGAGAGCCAGACGCGCTAGAATACTTGATTAACAAGTATAAGAATTTTGTGCGCGCCAAAGCCCGTTCGTATTTCTTGATTGGAGCGGATCGTGAAGACATCGTTCAAGAAGGAATGATTGGACTTTATAAAGCGATTCGTGACTTTAAAGAGGACAAGCTGTCTTCCTTTAAAGCGTTTGCAGAACTATGTATAACTCGTCAAATGATTACGGCTATTAAGACAGCAACACGTCAGAAGCATATTCCGCTAAATTCTTATGTTTCTTTGGACAAGCCTATTTACGATGAAGAGTCAGATCGGACATTGCTTGATGTTATTTCGGGCGCCAAAGTATTAGACCCTGAGGAAGTTATCATTAATCAAGAGAAGTTTGATGACATCGAATTGAAGATGGCTGAATTATTGAGTGACCTTGAACGTAAAGTGCTGGCACTGTATTTGGATGGGCGTTCGTACCAAGAAATTTCAGCTCAACTAAACCGTCACGTCAAGTCAATTGATAATGCGTTGCAGCGTGTAAAGAGAAAGCTAGAGCGCTACTTAGAGCTAAGAGAAATTACTTTCTAAGCTCTAAGTTGCGTTGACATGCTGTTTTTAGCTATGATACATTGTTCTAAGTGAGGATTTATATTTACAGGATGGTGCGTCCATGCGTAAAAAAGTAACGTTAGCTTGTGGTGTTTGCCACAATCGTAACTACTCAACTATGAAGAATTCAACACAAACCGCAGAACGTCTTATGATGAAGAAGTTTTGCAAACACTGTAATGCTCATACCGACCACCGTGAAACGAAATAAATGCACGTATTAGGGTGAAGGGGTTCATCCACTTGCTTTTGGAGGTAACGTCGATGCAACGGATTACACAATTTTTACGAGACGTTGGCCGAGAGATGAAGAAGGTTAGTTGGCCGAAGAAGAAAGAATTGACACGCTATACCATTACGGTTGTTACAACAGTGGCATTTGTAGCGGTCTACTTTGCGGTTGTTGACCTTGGAATTTCAGAGTTAATTCGATTGATTCTTGAATAATCATCTCAGTTTTTGGCATAATAGAAAAATATATTTCAGGAATAGTTTGGTAAAAAGCCTGTGAGATGGCTTTTTTTACTGTGGGTTTCTTTACTTATGAAATGACGGACGAACTAGACACATAGCAGAACATTGAAAGCGCGAGAATGATGGTTTCTGTTTAGCAATAAATATTCCTGATGATACACCGTTGAGGAGGGAAGGGACGCGATTGTCCTATGTTATGGAAAAGAATTGGTATGTAGTTCATACGTATTCCGGTTACGAAAACAAAGTAAAGGCCAATCTTGAAAAACGTGTCGAATCAATGGGGATGCAGGATAAGATTTTCCGCATTGTTGTGCCGGAAGAAGAAGAAACAGAAGTGAAAAACGGTAAACGCAAGGTTGTTAAACGTAAAGTGTTTCCGGGCTATGTGCTAGCTGAATTAGTCATGACGGACGATTCTTGGTATGTAGTTCGTAATACACCAGGGGTAACAGGATTCGTTGGCTCAACTGGATCTGGGTCAAAACCGATTCCGCTTCAACCAGATGAGGTTGATGTTATTCTTAAGCGCATGGGTATGGAACACAAGTCGACAGAAGTTGATTTCGAGTTGAAAGAGACTGTTAAAGTAACAGAAGGTCCTTTCGCTGATTTCACAGGTTCGATTGAAGAAATAGATGTGGACAAGCAAAAAGTAAAAGTTCACGTCAGCATGTTTGGGCGCGAAACGCCTGTAGAGCTTGACTTCACGCAAATCGAAAAGATTTAATAGAAGTTCTTGCATTCATCATTAAATGATGATAAAATTTTGATGTTTCGTAAAAAGTCTCAAATTAAGAGGCTGATCATAGATAAGAGTGGGAGGGCAAAGCCCTATTACCACATCACGGACTTAAGGAGGTGTGTCTCGTGGCTAAAAAAGTAATCAAGGTTGTAAAACTACAAATTCCTGCTGGTAAAGCCAATCCAGCTCCACCGGTAGGTCCTGCACTTGGTCAAGCTGGTGTTAACATCATGGGATTCTGTAAGGAGTTCAATGCTCGCACAGCTGATGAAGCAGGTATGATTATCCCGGTTGAAATTACGGTATTTGAAGACCGTTCATTTACATTCATCACTAAAACCCCGCCTGCTGCAGTGCTTCTTAAGAAAGAAGCTGGCATCGAGTCAGGTTCTGGTGAGCCTAACCGCAACAAAGTAGCGACTGTTAAACGCGACCAAGTTCGCAAAATCGCTGAAACTAAGATGCCTGACCTTAACGCTGCTGACGTTGAAGCAGCTATGCGTATGGTTGAAGGTACTGCCCGCAGCATGGGTATCATCGTGGAAGACTAATATATTTAAGATATTAGATGAAGCGAATAAGAGGTTGCGAATGAGCTGAATCGCTATTTCGCAACCTTTATATATGAACAGAACATTTTCCCTATAAGTGAGACACCCTAAGAGGTGTTTGCATGTCGCTTTCATTGCGACTTGTACGTGGGAGGTCAATCCGTTAAAACCACAATTGAGGAGGAAATAATAATGGCTAAAAAAGGTAAACGCTTTGCTGAGTTAACAAAATTAGTTGACCGTTCAAAAGCTTATCCAGTAGAAGAAGCAGTAGAGCTTGTTAAGAAGACAGCGACTGCTAAGTTTGATGAATCAGTTGAAACAGCTTTCCGTTTGGGAGTAGACCCTAAGAAAGCAGATCAACAAATCCGCGGTGCGATGGTATTGCCACATGGTACAGGTAAAACACAACGTGTTCTTGTATTCGCTAAAGGTGAAAAAGCAAAAGAAGCAGAAGCTGCTGGCGCTGACTATGTTGGCGATGCAGAGTACATCAACAAAATCAACCAAGGTTGGTTCGACTTTGATGTAGTTGTAGCAACTCCTGACATGATGGCTGAAGTTGGTAAGCTTGGTCGCGTATTAGGTCCAAAAGGTCTAATGCCTAACCCTAAGACTGGAACAGTTACGTTCGAAGTCGAAAAAGCAATCAACGACATCAAAGCTGGTAAAGTTGAATACCGTGTAGACAAAGCTGGTAACATCCATGTTCCAATCGGTAAAGTTTCTTTCGATAACGAAAAGCTTGCTGAGAACTTCAAAGCGATTGTTGAGACAATCCAAAAAGCAAAACCAGCTGCTTCAAAAGGTACTTACATGCGTAACGTATCAATCGCATCTACAATGGGCCCTGGTATCAAAGTTGATGTTTCTTCTGTAGTTTCTGCAAACTAACGTTGACTTTACTATAAATTATAAGTATAATAAGAGTCGTTGTGTGAAAACGAATAGCTTTATACCGTAGACAGCAGGTGCAACTTTGCTTAATTTCCTGCCGAGGTGTATATCATAGAACGTTAGCTTGTTAAGCTGATGTGTCCTTGATGCCTCCATGTCTACGAAAACATGGAGGCTTTTTATATACACACTGAAACGGTATCGTAATTTTTAAAACCAGGAGGTGTAAGGATGAGCAGCATTATCGAACAAAAGAAAACTCTAGTTGGCGAAATCGCTGAAAAACTTCGTGATAGCAAAACAACTATCTTTGTAGACTACCGTGGCCTAGACGTTGCAGAAGTTACTGAACTTCGTAAGCAACTTCGTGAAGCTGGCGTTGAGTTCAAAGTATACAAGAACACAATGCTTCGCCGCGCTGCAGATGAAGTTGAACTATCAGACTTGAATGGGCACCTTGTCGGTCCTACAGCTGTTGCATTTGGCACAGAGGATGTTGTAGCACCTGCAAAAGTGTTAAACAACTTCGCAAAAGACCATGAGGCACTTGAATTCAAGGTTGGTGTTATGGAAGGTAAAATCATGTCTGTAGAAGAGGTTAAAGCTCTTGCAGAACTTCCATCACGCGAAGGTCTACTTTCTATGTTGCTTAGCGTGCTTCAAGCACCTATGCGTAACTTTGCCCTTGCTACAAAAGCAGTGGCAGACCAAAAAGAAGAACAAGGCGCATAAGCGTATACTTCTTCAAACAATCGAAAACATTGCTTTCGGATAAATACTAAACACCATTTTATTAAGGAGGATTTTAAAATGTCAAAAGAGCAAATCATTGAAGCGATTAAAGAAATGTCAGTTTTAGATCTTAACGATCTTGTAAAAGCAATCGAGGAAGAATTCGGCGTAACTGCTGCTGCTCCAGTAGCGGTTGCAGGTGGCGCTGCAGGCGGAGAAGCTGCTGCAGAGCAAACTGAATTCGACGTTGTTCTTGAAAATGCAGGAAGCTCAAAAATCAAAGTTATCAAAGTTGTTCGTGAAATCACAGGCCTTGGTCTTAAAGAAGCGAAAGAACTTGTTGATAACGCTCCAAAAGCAATCAAAGAAGGCGTTGCTAAAGAAGAAGCTGAAGAGCTTAAAGGCAAGCTAGAAGAAGTTGGAGCTTCTGTAGAAGTTAAGTAATTGTTGTTGGTATAGAAAAAAGCTCGCTGAATCAGCGGGCTTTTTCTTTACTTGTTGTTTTTATGAAAGAATCAATTTCAGCTACACCACTACTCATAGTTACCAGAAGGTGAATTGAATGACGGAACACTATTTTTCTAATCGTCCCTCATCTGCTCGTGAGCCATTCTCTTTTTCCTATCAACTAAGAGGTTTCACGTTTACCTTCCATTCTGATCGAGGAGTTTTTTCTAAGCAAGAAGTGGATTTCGGATCGCGTTTATTAATTGAGTTGTTCGAGGAGCCGAGCATTTCAGGTGAATTGTTGGATATCGGTTGCGGGTATGGACCTGTAGGTTTAGCATTAGCCAAATCGTTTCCAGCGAGAAATATTGTTATGAGTGATATTAATGAACGTGCGATTGAGTTAGCGAAGCAAAATGCTGAAGAGAATCAAGTAAGTAATGTGGAAGTGTTTCCGAGCGATGTCTTTTCAGAAATGCAAGGCAGAAAATTCGCAGCCATTCTAACGAATCCTCCTATTCGTGCTGGGAAACAAGTTGTTCATCAAATATTTGAAGAGGCATTTGGATATTTAGAAGAACAAGGTGAACTCTGGGTTGTTATTCAGAAGAAACAAGGAGCACCATCGGCCCTTGAAAAGTTAGAGAAGATTTATTCAGAAGTGGAAGTCCTCAAAAAGAAAAAAGGCTACTATATTATTCGTGCAATAAAATCTTGATCTGAATTTTTATATATGGTAATATTATAAAATGCCAATGAAGCAATGCTTCTTAAGTTATATTTTTAATGTATAAAATATAACGGAATTGGGTATCATGGTAAAATCACCAAAAATATCTATTTATGAGGCGTTATTTGCCTTTAGCAACAAGTTTTTTTAATTTAGAAACATCATATTTTTGCCCGTTAACTACATTGAATAATAGCCCGAAAATGAGTGTCTAAAACAAAACTCATTGCGACGTTATTTTTGCTACAACCCTATTATACCTTTTTATAAGAAATTAATGAAGGATGTCTTCAAAACTTACCAATTATTTTGAGACAATGATAGGTGGTTGTACAAGAGTGTCAAAGGGAAAGAGTGTAATAGCAAACTCTATAATTTGTTCATCATGTCAACGGGCTGTAATCTTGGGAAAGTGCCCTTTCTGGTAAATTGGGTTTTTCCCTTTAATAATGCTTTACTTGAGGGGTGAATCAGTTGACAGGTCAACTAGTTCAGTACGGACGCCACCGCCAACGTAGAAGTTATGCACGAATCAGTGAAGTATTGGAACTTCCAAATCTAATTGAAATTCAAACTGCATCTTATCAATGGTTTCTTGATGAGGGTTTACGGGAAATGTTTCAGGATATTTCTCCGGTTGAGGACTTTACAGGCAACCTCTCATTAGAGTTTATCGATTACAGCTTGGGAGAGCCAAAGTACTCAGTGGCGGAGGCGAAACAACGCGACGTAACTTACTCTGCACCATTGCGTGTCAAGGTGCGGTTGATCAATAAAGAGACAGGCGAAGTGAAGGAACAGGAAGTATTCATGGGTGACTTCCCACTGATGACTGAAACAGGTACGTTCATTATTAATGGTGCAGAGCGTGTAATTGTTTCGCAGCTTGTTCGTTCACCGAGCGTCTATTACAGCAGTAAGGTCGATAAAAACGGTAAAAAAGGTTTTACAGCTACCGTTATTCCAAACCGTGGTGCGTGGCTTGAATACGAAACAGATGCCAAAGATGTTGTATATGTCCGCATTGATCGTACTCGGAAATTGCCGATTACGGTACTTTTGCGTGCACTTGGGTTTGGGTCTGATCAAGAAATCATCGATCTAATTGGCGAGAATGAATACTTAAAGAACACACTAGAAAAAGACAACACAGAGAACTCTGACAAAGCACTTCTTGAAATCTACGAGCGTCTACGTCCAGGGGAACCTCCTACAGTGGACAACGCAAAAAGTTTGCTTGAATCACGCTTCTTTGACCCGAAGCGCTATGATTTAGCAAATGTTGGACGTTATAAGATTAATAAGAAGCTTCATATTAAGAATCGCTTATTTAACCAACGTCTTGCTGAGTCATTAGTTGATCCTGAAACAGGTGAGATTATTGCTGAAGCAGGTACATTGCTTGAGCGTCGAGCATTAGATCGAATTCTTGAACACCTGGAAAACGGGGTAGGTTTCCGTCGTGTCGCTCCACATGGTGGTGTTGTGGAAGAGGAAATCGACATTCAATCGATCAAAACGTATGCTCCAAACGACCAAGAAGGCGAGCAAACAATCAATATTATCGGTAACGGTAATATCGAAAAAGGTATTAAAAACATTACGCCAGCTGATATTATTTCATCAATTAGTTATTTCTTTAACTTATTGCATGGAGTAGGCGGAACAGATGATATTGACCATCTTGGTAACCGTCGCTTACGTTCAGTAGGGGAGTTGCTTCAAAACCAATTCCGCATCGGGTTATCTCGTATGGAACGTGTTATCCGTGAGCGTATGTCAATTCAAGATACCAATGCAATTACGCCGCAAGCGCTTATCAACATTCGTCCAGTAATTGCTTCAATTAAAGAGTTCTTCGGAAGCTCTCAGTTGTCTCAGTTCATGGACCAAACGAATCCACTTGCGGAATTAACACATAAACGTCGTTTATCAGCACTAGGACCTGGTGGTTTAACTCGTGAGCGTGCAGGCTTCGAAGTTCGTGACGTTCACTATTCTCACTACGGTCGTATGTGCCCGATTGAAACACCTGAGGGTCCAAACATTGGGTTGATTAACTCACTTTCATCTTATGCGAAAGTAAACAAATTTGGTTTTATTGAAACACCATATCGTAGAGTTGACCCTGAAACAGGTAAAGTTACAGCTCAAATCGATTACTTAACAGCAGATGAAGAAGACCATTATGTAGTAGCCCAAGCGAATGCGCGCTTAGGTGAGGATGGTTCATTTATCGACGAAGAAGTCGTTGCTCGTTTCCGTGGTGAAAACACACTTGTAAAACGAGAAAACCTTGATTACATGGACGTATCGCCAAAGCAGGTTGTTTCTGCAGCGACTGCGTGTATTCCTTTCTTGGAAAACGATGACTCCAACCGTGCATTGATGGGTGCGAACATGCAGCGTCAAGCTGTTCCACTTATGCGTCCGGAAGCGCCAATCGTTGGTACAGGTATGGAATATGTATCAGGTAAAGACTCTGGTGCTGCTGTTATTTGTAAGCATGAAGGTATCGTTGAGCGCGTTGAAGCTCGTAACGTATATGTTCGTGAAATCAAAGAGATTGATGGACAGGAAGTACGTGGTGACCTTCACAAGTATGAATTACAAAAATACATCCGTTCGAACCAAGGTACATGCTATAACCAACGCCCAATCGTAAGCACAGGAAACCGTGTAACAAAAGGAGAAATCCTTGCAGATGGTCCTTCAATGGAGGACGGGGAATTAGCACTTGGACGTAACGTACTTGTAGGTTTCATGACATGGGATGGCTACAACTACGAGGATGCAATCATCATGAGTGAACGTCTTGTGAAAGATGATGTGTATACATCTATTCATATTGAAGAATATGAATCTGAAGCTCGTGATACAAAGCTTGGACCAGAAGAAATTACACGTGATATTCCAAACGTTGGTGAGGATGCATTACGCAACCTAGATGAACGTGGAATTATCCGTGTTGGTGCAGAAGTTTCTGATGGTGATTTGCTTGTTGGTAAAGTAACGCCAAAAGGTGTAACAGAACTAACAGCAGAAGAGCGTTTACTACATGCAATCTTCGGTGAAAAAGCTCGTGAAGTGCGTGATACTTCTCTACGTGTACCACACGGTGGTGGCGGTATTGTACTTGATGTTAAGATTTTCAACCGCGAAGATGGCGATGAATTACCACCAGGTGTGAACCAGCTTGTCCGTGTTTATATCGTTCAGAAGCGTAAGATTTCTGAAGGGGATAAAATGGCCGGACGACATGGTAACAAAGGTGTTATCTCACGTATTCTTCCAGAAGAAGATATGCCTTATCTTCCAGACGGTACGCCAATCGACATCATGTTGAACCCACTTGGGGTACCATCACGTATGAACATCGGTCAGGTACTTGAGCTTCATCTTGGTATGGCTGCTCGTCAACTAGGAATTCATGTTGCTTCACCAGTATTTGATGGTGCGCGTGAAGAAGATGTTTGGGAAACATTAGAAGAAGCTGGCATGTCACGTGACGCGAAGACGGTCCTTTACAATGGCCGTACTGGAGAGCCATTTGATAACCGTGTATCTGTCGGTGTCATGTACATGATTAAACTTGCACACATGGTAGATGATAAACTTCATGCTCGTTCAACAGGTCCTTACTCACTTGTTACGCAACAGCCGCTCGGTGGTAAAGCACAGTTCGGTGGACAGCGTTTTGGTGAGATGGAGGTATGGGCACTTGAAGCATATGGTGCAGCATATACATTGCAGGAAATTCTCACTGTTAAGTCTGACGACGTCGTCGGCCGCGTGAAAACATATGAATCAATTGTAAAAGGCGAAAACGTCCCAGAGCCAGGCGTTCCTGAGTCCTTCAAAGTATTAATTAAAGAACTTCAGAGTCTTGGTATGGATGTTAAGATGCTTTCTAGCGATGAAGAAGAAATTGAAATGCGTGAACTAGATGAAGACGACCAACAGTCAGCGGATAAGTTGAATTTGACAAATCAGCAATAAGGGTAAAACCTGGAGACTAAAAGGGAGGTAGGCCCCTTGCTAGATGTAAATAACTTCGAATATATGAAAATCGGTCTTGCTTCACCGGACAAAATCCGGTCATGGTCCTATGGCGAAGTGAAAAAACCTGAAACGATCAACTATCGTACGCTGAAACCAGAAAAAGATGGTTTGTTCTGTGAACGGATTTTCGGTCCTACAAAAGACTGGGAATGTCACTGCGGTAAGTACAAACGTGTCCGTTATAAAGGTGTTGTTTGTGACCGTTGTGGCGTAGAAGTAACGAAATCAAAAGTACGTCGAGACCGTATGGGGCACATTGAGCTTGCTGCCCCTGTGTCTCATATCTGGTATTTCAAAGGTATTCCAAGCCGTATGGGTCTTGCGTTAGACATGTCCCCGCGTGCATTGGAAGAAGTTATCTACTTTGCTTCATATGTAGTAACTGAACCTGGAGATACGCCGCTTGAGAAGAAGCAATTGTTGTCTGAAAAAGAATTTCGCACATACCGTGATAAATATGGTCAAACATTCCAAGCTCAAATGGGTGCAGAAGCTATTCGTAAGCTTCTAAAGGATACAGACCTTGATAAAGAAGTAGACATGCTTAAAGAAGAACTGAAAACAGCACAAGGGCAACGTCGTACTCGTGCGATTAAACGTTTGGAAGTTCTTGAAGCATTCCGTAACTCAGGAAATGATCCATCATGGATGATCCTTGATGTACTTCCGGTTATTCCACCAGAATTACGTCCAATGGTTCAGTTAGATGGTGGCCGTTTTGCAACTTCTGACTTGAATGATTTATACCGTCGTGTTATTAACCGTAACAACCGTTTGAAGCGTTTATTAGACTTGGGAGCGCCAAGCATTATCGTTCAAAACGAAAAGCGTATGCTCCAAGAAGCTGTAGATGCATTAATTGATAACGGTCGTCGCGGTCGTCCGGTAACTGGTCCTGGTAATAGACCTCTTAAATCACTATCTCACATGCTAAAAGGTAAGCAAGGGCGCTTCCGTCAGAACTTACTTGGTAAGCGTGTTGACTATTCAGGACGTTCGGTAATCGTAGTAGGCCCTAACTTGAAGATGTACCAATGTGGTCTTCCGAAAGAAATGGCGCTTGAACTATTCAAGCCATTCGTAATGAAAGAACTTGTTGAAAGAGGGCAAGCACATAACATTAAGAGTGCGAAACGAAAAATCGAGCGCATCCATCCAGAAGTTTGGGATGTTCTTGAAGAAGTAATCAAGGAACACCCGGTTCTTCTTAACCGTGCACCAACGTTGCACCGTCTTGGTATTCAAGCATTTGAACCTACACTAGTAGAAGGCCGCGCAATCCGTCTTCACCCACTAGTTTGTACGGCATATAATGCGGACTTTGATGGAGACCAAATGGCGGTTCACGTGCCACTTTCAGCAGAAGCTCAAGCAGAAGCGCGTCTTCTTATGCTTGCAGCTCAAAACATCTTGAACCCGAAAGATGGTAAGCCAGTTGTTACGCCATCACAGGATATGGTGTTAGGTAACTACTATTTGACACTTGAACGTAAAGATGCAGTTGGCGAAGGTATGATTTTCAAAGATATTAATGAAGCTTTACTTGCTTATCAAAACGGTTATGCTCACTTGCATACACGTGTTGCAGTTGATGCTGGCTCCCTTAATAATCCAACATTTACGGATGAACAGAACAAGCAGCTGCTGTTAACAACAGTGGGTAAACTTATCTTTAACGAAATCTTGCCGTCTTCATTCCCATACATTAATGAACCGACAAGAGAAAACTTAGAACAAAGCACGCCATCTAAATACTTTGTTGCTAGAGATGTTAACGTTAAAGAAGAGTTCAAAAACCGCGAAGAAGTGAAGCCATTTAAGAAAGGTATCTTAGGAGACATCATTGCAGAGGTCTTTAAACGCTTCAAAATCATTGAAACATCTAAGATGCTTGACCGTATGAAAGATCTTGGCTTTAAGTATTCTACGAAAGCAGGTATCACAATTGGTGTATCTGACATCGTAGTACTAGGTGAAAAACAAGAGATCCTTGATGAAGCTGAGACAAAAGTAACGAGAGTAATGAAACAATTTAAGCGTGGTCTTATTACGGAAGATGAGCGTTATAATCGCGTTATTTCTATCTGGACAGACGCAAAAGACGTTATCCAAGGTAAGCTAATGAAATCCTTGGATAAAACGAACCCGATCTTTATGATGAGTGACTCTGGTGCCCGTGGTAACGCATCAAACTTTACACAGCTTGCAGGTATGCGTGGTTTGATGGCCAATCCATCTGGTCGAATCATTGAGTTACCAATCAAATCAAGTTTCCGAGAAGGCTTAACTGTGTTGGAATACTTTATTTCTACACATGGTGCACGTAAAGGTCTTGCCGATACTGCACTTAAGACAGCTGACTCTGGTTATCTTACTCGTCGTCTTGTTGACGTTGCCCAAGATGTTATTGTCCGTGAAGAAGATTGCGGAACAGACCGTGGCTTACCTGTTAAATCTCTTAAAGATGGTACAGAAGTCATCGAAAGTCTACTGGAACGTCTATTAGGTCGCTATTCATTCGAAACAGTTCGTCATCCTGAAACGAATGAAATTTTAATAAAACGAAATGACCTTATCACTGAAGAAATAGCTGAACAAATTGTTGAGGCTGGCATCGAGGAAATGGTCATCCGCTCTGCATTTAGTTGTGACACTCGTCACGGCGTATGTAAAAAGTGTTACGGCCGTAACCTAGCTACTGGTTCAGAAGTAGAGGTAGGAGAAGCTGTCGGTATTATCGCAGCACAATCCATCGGGGAACCAGGTACACAGTTAACAATGCGTACATTCCATACCGGCGGGGTTGCTGGTGACGATATTACGCAAGGTTTACCGCGTATCCAAGAGCTATTCGAGGCTCGTAACCCGAAAGGTCAGGCTGTTATCAGTGAAATTGACGGTGAAGTAACGGCTGTTAGTGAAGTGAAAGAAAAACAAGAAATCATCGTAAAAGGTGAAGTTGAATCACGCACATACACTGCGCCATACGGTTCCCGTGTTAAAGTTGCGGAAGGTGAACAAGTTGAAGCAGGACAAGAGCTTACAGAAGGTTCAGTTGATCCGAAAGAACTAATTAAAGTTCAAGGTATCGACGGCGTTCAAAGATACTTGCTTCGTGAGGTTCAAAAAGTATACCGTATGCAAGGTGTAGAAATTGGTGATAAGCACGTTGAAGTAATGGTTCGCCAAATGCTTCGTAAGATTCGCGTTGTGGATGCAGGTGATACGGAAGTATTACCAGGCTCACTTCTTGAAATTCATCAATTTAAAGAAGCAAATCGAGAAGTATTGGCTAAAGGTGGCCAACCAGCAAGTGGACGTCCAGTGTTGTTAGGTATTACAAAAGCATCTCTTGAAACAGACTCCTTCTTGTCTGCTGCATCCTTCCAAGAAACAACTCGTGTCCTTACTGATTCTGCAATCAAAGGAAAACGCGATGAATTGCTTGGATTGAAAGAGAATGTTATCATTGGTAAGCTTGTTCCTGCTGGTACAGGGATGAACCGTTATCGTAAGATTGATGTTGTAAAACAGCATGAAGAAGAGACAATTTCTTCTGATGAAATTACTGTAGAATAACAAAAAAATCTTACGAAATGAAGTTGACATTGCTGTTTTAAGAGTGTTATTATATTCAAGGTGCTTCAAAACCTGGTGCTTTGGAGGATGTACTGAATGTCTTATGAAAAAGTATCACAGGCAAACAGCCAGTTGATTATTGGTACGAAGCAAACATTGAAAGCTTTACGCAACAATGAAGTATCTGAAGTCATCATCGCCGAAGATGCCGATCGGCATGTGACAGATAAAGTGAAAACTGCAGCAGATGAAAAGGAAGTACCGGTTATTATCGTCAAATCTATGAAGAAGCTTGGAAAAGCCTGTGGGATTGACGTCGGTGCGGCAGCAGTTGCAATAAAAGAGTAGATACGTTTTTGTAAGGCGGAACTCCGCCTTACAAAAACTTTGTTTTTACTCTATTATGAACCACCTGGATGTGTGGGCTTAAATATAAAAGATGAAGGGAGGACAATTTAATGCCTACTATTAATCAGCTTGTACGCAAAGGTCGTACTAGCAAGTCAAAGAAATCTGACTCACCAGCCCTAAATAAAGGGTACAACAGCATGAAGAAGGTTCAAACAAACCTTTCTTCTCCACAAAAACGTGGTGTATGTACACGTGTAGGTACTATGACGCCAAAGAAGCCGAACTCAGCGCTTCGTAAATATGCTCGTGTACGTTTGACTAACAGTATCGAGGTAACTGCTTACATCCCTGGTATCGGACACAACCTACAAGAACATAGCGTTGTACTTATCCGTGGCGGACGTGTAAAGGACTTACCGGGTGTACGTTATCATATCGTTCGTGGTGCGCTTGACACTGCAGGCGTAGAAGGTCGTATGCAAGGCCGTTCTAAATATGGTACAAAACGACCTAAAAAATAATGCGGCATAATTTTATATTAATTAATGAGATTTGAGAGGAGGGAATTTTATGCCACGTAAAGGACCAGTCGCACGCAGAGATGTTCTGCCTGACCCGATTTACAATTCAAAACTTATCACTCGCTTAATCAATCAGGTTATGATTGATGGTAAGAGAGGTACAGCACAAACTATTCTTTACAATGCATTTAACCTAGTGCAAGAACGTACTGGAAATGAACCGATGGAAGTGTTCGAACAAGCTATGAAGAACATTATGCCACTACTTGAGGTACGCGCACGTCGTGTTGGTGGTGCAAACTACCAAGTACCGGTAGAAGTTCGTCCAGAACGTCGTACAACACTTGGTCTTCGTTGGTTAGTTCAATATTCACGTTCTCGCGGAGAGAAAACGATGGAAGAGCGTCTTGCTAACGAAATCATGGATGCTGCTAACAATACAGGCGCAGCTGTTAAGAAACGCGAAGATACTCATAAGATGGCTGAAGCAAACAAAGCATTTGCTCACTATCGTTGGTAATCTTAGATTAGAAATAAAAACACGAATTCATTTTCACAGAGGAAGGAGAAAGACGAATGCCTAGAGAGTTCTCCTTAGAAAAGACTCGTAACATTGGTATCATGGCACACATTGATGCTGGAAAAACAACGTGTACTGAGCGTATTCTTTTCTACACAGGACGTATCCACAAAATTGGTGAAACACATGAAGGTGCATCTCAAATGGACTGGATGGAGCAGGAACAAGAGCGCGGAATCACAATCACTTCCGCTGCAACAACTGCTCAATGGAAAGATCACCGAGTTAACATTATCGATACTCCTGGACACGTAGACTTCACAGTTGAAGTTGAACGTTCATTGCGTGTATTAGATGGTGCGGTAGCAGTACTTGACGCTCAGTCAGGTGTTGAGCCACAGACTGAAACAGTATGGCGCCAAGCAACAACATACGGGGTACCACGTATTGTGTTCGTTAACAAAATGGACAAAATCGGTGCTGACTTCTTGTACTCAGTAGGTACAATGAAAGACCGCCTAGGTGCAAATGCACATCCTGTTCAACTTCCGATTGGTGCGGAAGATGAATTTGAAGGCATCATTGACTTAGTAGAAATGAAAGCATTCTACTATGAAGATGACCTAGGAACTCGCGCGAAAGCTGTTGAAATTCCTGAAGAACACAAAGAGCTAGCTGATGAGTACCGTTCAAGCCTAATTGAAGCAGTAGCTGAGCTTGACGAAGAACTTATGATGCGCTATTTAGAAGGAGAAGAGCTTACGAACGAAGAGCTTAAAGCTGCAATTCGTAAAGCTACTCTTACAGTAGACTTCTATCCAGTACTTTGTGGTTCTGCATTCAAAAACAAAGGTGTTCAGCTTCTAATTGATGCTGTTATCGAATATCTTCCTGCTCCAACTGACGTACCTCCAATTGAAGGTATCGTTCCTGGAACAGACGAAGAAGTCATTCGTAAATCTAGCGATGAGGAGCCATTCTCAGCGTTAGCATTTAAAGTTATGACTGACCCTTATGTTGGTAAACTTACATTCTTCCGCGTATACTCTGGTACAATTGATG
This sequence comes from Bacillus tianshenii, assembly GCA_020524525.2. Classification (NCBI taxonomy): domain Bacteria; kingdom Bacillati; phylum Bacillota; class Bacilli; order Caryophanales; family Bacillaceae; genus Sutcliffiella; species Sutcliffiella tianshenii. The sequence continues at coordinate 3,453,031 of CP129018.1, forward strand.
CTGGTTCATACGTGAAGAACTCTACGAAAGATAAGCGTGAGCGTATGGGACGTATCCTACAAATGCACGCTAACTCTCGTGAAGAGATTGCGACAGTTTATGCAGGTGACATCGCTGCTGGTGTTGGTTTGAAGGATACTTCTACAGGGGACACTCTTTGTGATGAAAAGAATCTTGTAATTCTTGAGTCAATGGAATTCCCTGAGCCAGTAATCTCAGTAGCAATTGAGCCGAAGTCGAAAGCAGACCAAGACAAGATGTCAGTTGCACTTGCTAAGCTTGCTGAAGAGGATCCAACATTTAGAACTGAAACAAACGTTGAGACTGGCCAAACAATTATTTCTGGTATGGGTGAGCTTCACCTTGACATCATTGTTGACCGTCTAAGACGTGAATTTAAAGTAGAAGCTAACGTAGGTGCTCCTCAAGTTGCTTATCGTGAAACTTTCCGTAAAGGTGCACAAGTTGAAGGTAAGTTCGTACGCCAATCCGGTGGTCGTGGTCAGTACGGTCACGTTTGGATTCGTTTCGAGCCTAACGAAGAGGGCGCAGGCTTTGAATTTAAAAATGAAATCGTCGGTGGTGTAGTACCTCGTGAATACATCCCATCTGTACAAGCAGGTCTTGAAGATGCGATGCAAACAGGTCCACTAGCAGGCTATCCGCTAATCGACGTAAAAGCTGCACTTTATGATGGTTCTTACCATGATGTCGACTCAAATGAGATGGCATTTAAAGTAGCTGCTTCTCTTGCACTTAAAAACGCAAAAACAAAATGTGATCCTGTAATTCTTGAACCTATGATGAAGGTTGAAGTTGTTATCCCTGAAGAATACATGGGTGACATTATGGGTGATATCACATCTCGTCGTGGCCGTGTAGAAGGTATGGAAGCTCGCGGTAACGCACAAGTAGTTCGTGGATTCGTACCTCTTGCTGAAATGTTTGGTTATGCAACAGCGTTGCGTTCAAACACTCAAGGCCGTGGTACTTATACAATGCACTTCGACCATTATGAAGAACTACCAAAGAGCTTAATGGAAGATGTTATTGCTAAAAATAGCTAATAATAATTCGAGTGAATTATTGTTCCAATAAGCAATTTATTGTAAGCTAAGGAAGTGGGGAAAACCCTGCTTCCTGACTATAAAAAACAAATTACTTTATGATATTTAAGGAGGAAATACACATGGCTAAAGAAAAATTTGATCGTTCCAAAACCCATGCGAATATCGGTACAATTGGACACGTTGACCATGGTAAAACAACTCTAACTGCTGCAATCACTACAGTGCTACATAAGCGCTCTGGTTCAGGTACTGCGATGGCTTATGACCAAATCGACGGTGCTCCAGAAGAGCGTGAGCGTGGAATCACAATCTCAACTGCACACGTTGAGTATGAAACTGAATCTCGTCACTATGCACACGTTGACTGCCCAGGCCATGCTGACTATGTTAAAAACATGATCACTGGTGCTGCACAAATGGACGGTGCTATCCTAGTAGTATCTGCTGCTGATGGTCCAATGCCACAAACTCGTGAGCACATTCTACTTTCTCGTCAAGTAGGTGTACCTTACATCGTAGTATTCCTAAACAAATGTGACATGGTAGACGACGAAGAACTTCTTGAACTAGTAGAAATGGAAGTTCGCGACCTTCTTTCTGAGTATGACTTCCCTGGTGATGATGTACCAGTAATCAAAGGTTCAGCTCTTAAAGCACTTGAAGGTGACGATGATTACGAAGCAAAAATTTATGAGCTTATGGACGCTGTAGATGAGTACATCCCAACTCCAGAGCGTGACAAAGATAAGCCATTCATGATGCCTGTTGAGGACGTATTCTCAATCACTGGTCGTGGTACAGTTGCTACTGGTCGTGTTGAGCGTGGCGTACTTAACGTTGGTGACGAAATTGAAATCGTTGGTCTTGCTGAAGAAGCTAAGAAAACAACTGTTACTGGTGTAGAAATGTTCCGTAAGCTTCTTGACTATGCAGAAGCTGGTGACAACATCGGTGCACTTCTTCGTGGTGTATCTCGTGATGATATCAACCGTGGTCAAGTACTTGCTAAGCCAGGTACAATCACTCCACACCAAAACTTCAAAGCTGAAGTTTATGTTCTTTCAAAAGAAGAAGGTGGACGTCATACTCCATTCTTCTCAAACTATCGCCCTCAGTTCTACTTCCGTACAACTGACGTAACTGGTGTAATCAACCTTCCTGAAGGTGTAGAAATGGTTATGCCTGGCGATAACGTTGAAATGACTGTAGAACTTATTTCTCCAATCGCGATTGAAGAAGGTACTAAATTCTCAATCCGTGAAGGTGGACGTACAGTAGGCGCTGGCGTTGTAGCTACAATCACTGATTAATCTTTGATTATTCTTTATAAAAGAGAGGGCAGCCATATAGGCTGTCCTTTTTTTATTACCTACATTTTGTTTTGAACAGCTGGCTTTTCTTATTAATATGAAGAAAAGAGAATTTACATGAGAGTAAAAGTCAGAAAAGTTTGCCTTTTTAAGAATACTTGCATCAATTTGTTCACGTATGTATAATGAAAAAAGTGTGCAAGTGACGCACTTTTAATATATTTTTATTTTTACTTGCATTGTTCTATTAGATTTAATATAATAGACAATGTTGGTCATTAAAGGCGATGAAGTGGAAGGTTGCTGACACACCCGGCCCCTTTGCCATGGCGAGTGTGTGGGAAATTTCTACGGAGTATGTCTGTTTAGAAAATGGACAAAAAGGAGGGAAAGTAATGGCAAAAGAGAAAATTCGTATTCGTTTGAAGGCTTATGATCATCGAATTCTTGATCAATCTGCTGAGAAGATTGTTGAAACTGCAAAGCGTTCTGGTGCAAACGTATCGGGTCCAATCCCGTTGCCGACTGAACGTTCTGTGTACACAATCCTTCGTGCGGTGCACAAATATAAGGATTCTCGTGAGCAGTTTGAAATGCGTACACATAAACGCTTAATCGATATCGTCAATCCTACTCCTCAGACAGTTGATTCACTAATGCGTTTAGATCTTCCGTCTGGTGTAGATATTGAAATCAAGCTTTAATAAGAACCCTGAAACTAGGAGGTGTAAGTTATGAGCAAAGGAATCTTAGGAAAAAAGATCGGAATGACTCAAGTATTCGCAGAAAACGGCGATTTAATCCCAGTTACTGTGATTGAAGCAGGTCCGAACGTTGTTCTTCAAAAGAAAACAATGGAATCTGACGGCTACGAAGCGATTCAACTTGGTTTTGCAGATAAAAAAGAATCTCGCATGAACAAGCCGGAGAAAGGTCACGCAGCTAAAGCGGATACTACTCCTAAGCGCTTCATCCGTGAACTTCGCGGCGTATCTGCCGATTACGAAGTAGGTCAAGAATTGAAAGCTGATGTATTCGCTGAAGGAGACATCATCGACGTAACAGGTACTGGTAAAGGTAAAGGTTTTGCTGGTGCTATCAAGCGTCACAATCAATCTCGCGGCCCTATGAGTCACGGTTCTCGTTATCACCGTCGTCCAGGTTCAATGGGTGCAGTTGATCCAATGCACGTATTTAAAGGTAAAAAGCTTCCAGGTCGCATGGGTGGCAACACAGTAACAATCCAAAACCTTGAGGTTGTTAAAGTTGACACAGAGCGTAACCTTCTTCTTGTAAAAGGTAACGTCCCTGGTGCGAAGAAAAGCTTTGTGCAAATTACAAGTGCGGTTAAAGGTAACTAACCACAATAAGAAAGGAGGAAAACGTGATGCCTAAAGTAGCACTTTATAATAAAAGCGGCTCACAAGTTGGCGACATCGAGTTAAACGATGCTGTATTTGGTATTGAACCAAACAAACATGTACTTTATGAAGCTGTTATCATGCAACGTGCTTCTGAACGTCAAGGTACTCATGACGTAAAGAACCGTTCTGAAGTACGTGGTGGTGGTCGTAAGCCATGGCGTCAAAAGGGAACAGGTCGTGCCCGTCAAGGCTCAATCCGTTCACCTCAATGGGTAGGCGGTGGAACTGTATTCGGTCCTACTCCACGTAGCTATAGCTATAAATTACCGAAGAAAGTACGTCGTTTAGCTGTTCGTTCAGCACTTTCTTCAAAAGTATTAGATGAAAACCTTCTAGTTCTTGAAGAGCTAGCATTTGCTGCTCCAAAGACTAAAGAAATGGCTGGTGTGCTAAGTGCACTTTCAGCTGAAAAGAAAACTCTTATCGTAACAGCTAACAAAGAGGACAATGTATTCCTTTCTGCACGTAACATCCCTAACGTGAAAGTTGTTACAACTGAAGGAGTTAATGTTTACGACGTTTTAAATCATGATAAACTGATCATGACAAAAGAAGCGGCGGAAAAAGCAGGGGAGGTGCTTGCATAATGAAGGATCCTCGTGATATTATTAAGCGCCCTGTAATTACTGAACGTTCTACAGACTTAATGACTGAAAAGAAATATACGTTCGAAGTTGATGTAAGAGCTAATAAAACCGAAGTGAAAGATGCAATCGAAAGCATTTTCGGTGTTAACGTTGAAAAAGTTAACGTGATGAACTATAAAGGTAAGTTCAAGCGCATGGGTCGTTACGGCGGGTATACTGCTAAACGTAAAAAAGCGGTTGTAAAACTTACTGAAGACAGTAAAGAATTAGAATTCTTCGAGGGAGTTTAATTCCTACTTTTATAGTGAAGGAGGGAAACCACAATGGCATTGAAAAAGTATAAACCGACCACTAATGGTCGTCGTGGCATGTCTGTATCAGATTTCGCTGAAATCACTACAGACCAACCGGAAAAATCATTGCTTGCACCACTTCATAAGAAGGGTGGACGTAACAACCAAGGTAAATTGACTGTACGTCACCAAGGTGGTGGACACAAGCGTAAATATCGTATCATCGATTTCAAACGTGATAAAGATGGAATACCAGGACGCGTTGCTACTATCGAGTATGATCCAAACCGTACTGCAAACATCGCACTTATCAACTACGTTGATGGTGAAAAGCGCTACATCCTAGCTCCAAAAGGTCTTGAAGTTGGTATGGAAATCGTCTCTGGTTCTGAAGCGGATATCAAAATTGGTAACGCTCTTCAACTTAAAGACATTCCAGTGGGTACAGTTATCCACAATATCGAACTTAAGCCAGGACGCGGTGGACAATTAGCACGCTCAGCTGGTGCAAGTGCACAAGTTCTAGGTAAAGAAGGTAAATACGTACTTGTACGTTTAACTTCTGGTGAAGTTCGCCTTATCCTTGCAACTTGCCGCGCTACAATCGGTCAAGTAGGTAACCTTGAGCAGGAACTAATTAACATTGGTAAAGCAGGTCGTTCTCGCTGGTTAGGCAAGCGCCCTACAGTTCGTGGTTCTGTAATGAACCCTAACGATCACCCTCACGGTGGTGGTGAAGGTCGTGCACCAATCGGACGTAAATCACCAATGTCTCCTTGGGGCAAACCTACACTTGGCTTCAAAACGCGCAAACGCAACAAAGCATCTGATAAATATATTGTACGTCGTCGTAAAAAATAACGGGGTTGAAGTGCGGTTCATTCGAACCGTACGACAATCACGAAGGGAGGTTAACTCATGGGTCGCAGTTTGAAAAAAGGACCTTTCGTGGATGATCATTTAATGAACAAGGTCGAAAAACTTAACGAAGAGGATGGCAAACAAGTAATCAAAACTTGGTCTCGCCGTTCAACAATCTTCCCTGAGTTCATCGGTCACACAATCGCTGTTTACGATGGTCGCAAGCATGTGCCAGTGTACGTAACAGAAGACATGGTAGGACACAAACTAGGTGAATTTGCTCCTACACGTACATTTAAAGGCCATATTGGTGACGATAAGAAAACAAGACGTTAAGGATGAGAGGAGGTACCCCGATGCAAGCTAAAGCAATCGCAAAAACTGTTCGCATTGCTCCTCGTAAAGCTCGTTTGGTTATTGATCTAATTCGAGGAAAGCAAGTAGGTGAAGCAATCGCAATTCTTCGCCACACGCCAAAAGCAGCTTCTCCAGTTGTTGAAAAACTATTGAAGTCTGCTATTGCTAACGCTGAACATAACTATGAAATGGACGCTGACAGCTTATTGGTTACAGAAGCATACGTAAACGAAGGACCAACGTTGAAACGTTTCCGTCCTCGCGCTATGGGACGTGCTAGCCAAATCAACAAGCGTACTAGCCACATTACAGTGGTTCTAACAGAGAAGAAGGAGGGATAATCAGTGGGTCAAAAAGTTAATCCGGTCGGTCTGCGTGTCGGTGTAATTCGCGACTGGGAGTCTAAGTGGTATGCTGGTAAAGACTATGCAGATCTTTTACACGAAGATATCAAAATTCGCGAATACCTTTCAAAACGTCTTCAAGACGCATCTGTTTCAAAGATTGAAATCGAACGCGCTGCAAACCGCGTAAATATTGCTATCCACACTGCGAAGCCTGGTATGGTAATCGGTAAAGGCGGTTCTGAAGTTGAAGCACTTCGTAAAGCTCTTAACGAACTTACAGGCAAACGTGTTCATATCAACATTTTAGAAGTTAAACGAGCTGACCTTGATGCAGTTCTTGTAGCTGAAAATATCGCTCGTCAATTAGAAAATCGTATCTCATTCCGTCGTGCACAGAAACAAGCAATTCAACGTGCTATGCGTGCAGGAGCGAAAGGTGTACGTACAATGGTTTCTGGTCGTCTTGGCGGTGCAGATATCGCTCGTTCAGAACATTACAGTGAAGGTACTGTTCCACTTCATACACTTCGTGCTGACATCGATTATGGTACAGCTGAAGCAGACACAACTTACGGTAAGTTGGGCGTAAAAGTATGGATCTATCGTGGAGAAGTCCTTCCAACGAAAAAGAGAGCTGAGGAAGGAGGAAATTAATCATGTTGATGCCTAAACGTGTAAAATACCGCAGACAACATCGTACTAGCCTTAGCGGTAAAGCAAAAGGCGGTACTAAAGTTTCTTTCGGTGAGTACGGTCTTCAAGCTCTTGAAGGTGCTTGGATTACAAACCGTCAAATCGAAGCTGCTCGTATTGCGATGACTCGTTACATGAAACGTGGCGGTAAAGTTTGGATTAAAATCTTCCCTGACAAACCATATACTGCGAAACCACTTGAAGTACGTATGGGTTCCGGTAAAGGTGCGCCAGAAGGTTGGCATGCGGTAGTAAAACAAGGAAAAATCATGTTTGAAATCTCAGGTGTATCTGAAGAGGTAGCAAGAGAAGCGTTACGCCTTGCATCTCACAAGCTGCCAATCAAAACTAAATTCGTAAAACGCGAAGAAATTGGTGGTGAGACTGATGAAAGCTAATGAAATCCGTGAACTAACCACTGCCGAAATTGAACAAAAAGTAAAGTCTCTTAAAGAAGAGCTTTTCAACTTGCGCTTCCAATTGGCTACAGGTCAACTTGAAAACACCGCTCGTGTACGTGAAGTACGTAAGGGTATTGCTCGCTTCAAGACAATTATTCGTGAGCGCGAACTTGGTGTTAACAATAGATAATGAGAGGAGGTTTGCATAATGACTGAACGCAACCAACGCAAGGTTTATACAGGTCGCGTTGTTTCTGACGGTATGGATAAGACAGTTACTGTACTTGTTGAAACATACAAGATGCATTCACTATACGGCAAGCGCGTTAAATATTCTAAGAAATTTAAAGCGCATGACGAAAATAATCAAGCTAAAATGGGCGATATCGTGAAAATCATGGAAACTCGTCCTCTATCAAAAACAAAACGCTTCCGCCTTGTAGAAATCGTAGAAGAATCTGTCATTATCTAACGATTCAGAGACTCGGCTCTTACCGAAGGGAGGTAACAGAACATGATCCAACAAGAATCTCGTTTAAAAGTAGCAGACAATTCTGGTGCTCGTGAAATTCTTACAATTAAAGTTCTAGGCGGTTCTGGACGTAAAACTGCTAACATCGGCGACGTAATCGTGGCAACTGTCAAGCAAGCAACACCAGGAGGCGTTGTTAAAAAAGGCGACGTTGTAAAAGCTGTTATCGTACGTTCTAAAAGTGGTGTTCGCCGCACTGACGGTTCTTACATTCGTTTCGATGAAAACGCAGCTGTAATCATCCGTGATGATAAAGGCCCGCGTGGAACTCGTATTTTTGGACCGGTAGCGCGTGAACTTCGTGAAAGAGATTTCATGAAAATCGTATCACTTGCTCCAGAAGTACTTTAATTGAATATGAGCCTTGTAAGGAGGTGCGCAGACGATGCATGTTAAAAAAGGTGATAAAGTACAAGTAATCTCAGGCAAAGATAAAGGCAAACAAGGCGTTATCCTTGAAGCCTACCCTAAAAAAGCTCGCGTGCTTGTAGAGGGCGTTAACGTTGTGAAAAAGCACGCGAAACCTTCCCAAGCTAATCCGCAAGGCGGAATCTTAAGTCAAGAGGCGCCAATTCACGTTTCAAACGTTATGCCACTTGACCCTAAAACAAACGAACCTACACGTGTGGGTTACAATGTTGTTGACGGTAAAAAAGTGCGTATCGCTAAAAAATCTGGCGAACCTTTAGATAAATAATGTCACGCTGAAAGGAGGTCTACGCTATGAACCGATTAAAAGAGAAGTACCAATCAGAAGTTGTTCCATCACTTGTGGAAAAGTTCAACTACAGTTCAGTAATGCAAGCACCTAAACTTGAAAAGATCGTTATCAACATGGGTGTAGGTGACGCTGTTCAAAACGCAAAGGCTCTTGATACTGCTGTTGAGGAGCTTACACAAATTGCTGGTCAAAAGCCAGTTGTAACTCGTGCTAAAAAATCAATCGCTGGTTTCCGTCTTCGTGAAGGAATGCCTATCGGCGCAAAAGTAACACTTCGCGGCGAGCGTATGTATGATTTCTTAGACAAACTTATTTCAGTTTCACTTCCGCGTGTACGTGACTTCCGCGGTGTATCTAAGAAAGCATTCGACGGTCGTGGAAACTACACACTTGGTGTGAAAGAACAATTGATTTTCCCTGAAATCGAATATGATAAAGTAAATAAAGTTCGTGGTATGGATATCGTTATCGTAACGACTGCGAATTCAGATGAGGAAGCTAGTGAGCTATTAACTCAATTCGGCATGCCATTTAAAAAATAACCCTTAAACAAAAAGGAGGGAAAAACGTGGCAAAGAAATCTATGATTGCAAAGCAAAAACGAACTCCAAAGTATAAAGTACGTGACTACACTCGTTGTGAGCGCTGCGGCCGTCCACACTCAGTGTTACGTAAATTTAAACTTTGCCGTATTTGCTTCCGTGAACTTGCTTATAAAGGTCAAATTCCTGGCGTCAAAAAAGCTAGCTGGTAAACCCGAAATTGGGAAGGAGGTAAACAATTATGGTAATGACAGATCCAGTTGCAGATATGCTAACTCGCATCCGTAATGCGAACTTAGTCCGTCACGACAGACTAGAAATCCCTGCATCAAACATCAAAAAAGAAATCGCTGAAATTCTTAAGCGTGAAGGTTTTGTCCGTGACGTTGAAGTCATTGATGACAACAAACAAGGTATCATCCGCATCTTCCTTAAATACGGTGCAAATAACGAACGTGTAATCACTGGTCTTAAGCGTATCAGTAAGCCGGGGCTTCGCGTTTACGCAAAAGCTAACGAAGTACCTCGCGTACTTAACGGATTAGGTGTTGCAATCGTATCAACATCTAACGGCGTTTTAACTGATAAAGAAGCTCGTCAAAAACAAGTTGGCGGCGAAGTACTAGCTTACGTTTGGTAATTCATATATAGACGATTGGAGGTGTCATTATGTCACGTGTCGGTAAGAAATTATTAGAAATCCCTGAAGGCGTAACAATTAACATCACTGATGATAACACTGTTACTGTTAAAGGTCCTAAAGGTGAATTGACTCGTCAATTCCACGCAGACATGACTATTAAAATCGAAGATAACGTTCTTACAGTTGAACGTCCTTCTGACAATAAAGAACATCGTGCACTTCATGGAACGACTCGCAGCCTAATTGGAAACATGGTTGAAGGCGTAACAAAAGGTTATGAAAGAGCACTAGAAATCATTGGTGTAGGTTACCGTGCTCAAAAGTCTGGTAACAAGCTTATCCTTAACGCTGGTTACTCTCATCCAGTTGAAATCGTACCTGAAGACGGAGTGGAAGTAGAAGTTCCTGCTAACACAAAAGTTATTGTTAAAGGTATCGACAAAGAGCGCGTAGGTGCATTAGCTGCAAACATTCGTGCTGTACGTCCACCTGAACCATACAAAGGTAAAGGTATTCGTTACGAAGGCGAATATGTACGTCGTAAAGAAGGTAAAACTGCGAAGTAATACCGTGTAGGTAAAGGAAAGGAGTGACACAGATGATCACTAAGGCTGATAAAAATAAGGTGCGTAAAAAACGTCATGCACGTGTACGTAGCAAAATCACAGGGACACCTGAACGTCCACGTCTTAACATTTTTCGTTCCAACAAGCATATCTATGCACAACTTATCGATGATCTAAATGGTGTAACAGTAGCAAGTGCTTCTAGCCAAGATAAAGACTTCAATGCTGAAGGCACTGCAAATGTTGACGCTGCGAAAGAAGTTGGCACATTGATCGCGAAGCGTGCTGTAGAAAATGGTCATAAGGTAGTAGTATTTGACCGTGGCGGTTATCTATATCATGGACGTGTAAAAGCACTAGCTGACGCTGCTCGCGAAGCTGGTCTTGAATTTTAATCGAAAAAGGAGGGACATACATGCGACGCATTGACCCAAATAAACTTGAGCTTGAAGAACGCGTAGTTACGGTAAACCGTGTAGCTAAAGTTGTAAAAGGTGGACGCCGTTTCCGCTTTGCTGCACTAGTAGTTGTTGGTGATAAGAATGGTCATGTAGGTTTCGGTACTGGTAAAGCACAAGAAGTACCAGAAGCAATCCGTAAAGCTATCGAAGACGCAAAGAAAAACCTTATCAGCGTACCAACTGCAGGTACTACAATTCCGCATGAGATTGTCGGTGAATTTGGTGCGGGTAACGTACTTTTAAAGCCTGCTTCTGAAGGTACAGGAATCATCGCTGGTGGACCTGTACGTGCGGTACTTGAATTAGCAGGTATTGGCGACATTTTGTCTAAATCACTAGGTTCAAATACTCCAATTAACATGGTTCGCGCAACACTTAATGGCCTTGATAGCCTTAAGCGCCCTGAAGAGGTTGCAAAATTGCGCGGTAAATCTGTAGAAGAACTGTTAGGATAGGGAGGGAAACACATTGGCTAAAAAATTGGAAATTACCCTCAAGCGCAGCCTAATTGGTCGTACGCAAGACCAACGTGTAACTGTGAAAACTCTTGGTCTGCGCAAAATGCACCAAACAGTTGAACATGAAGATAACCCGGCTATCCGCGGGATGATTAATAAAGTATCTCATCTTGTAGAAGTGAAAGAAAAGTAAACACCCTTAAAAAGAGGAGGTGCACGAAATGAAACTTCATGAATTGAAACCAGCTGAGGGTTCACGCAAAACTCGTAACCGTGTAGGTCGTGGAATGGCATCAGGTAACGGTAAGACGTCTGGTAAAGGTCATAAAGGTCAAAAAGCACGTTCTGGTGGCGGCGTACGTCCAGGCTTCGAAGGTGGACAAATGCCTTTATTCCAACGTTTACCTAAACGCGGCTTCACGAACATCAGCCGTAAAGAGTATGCCGTTGTGAACCTTGAGACGCTAAACCGTTTTGAAGATGGTACTGAGGTAACACCAGGACTACTTCTTGAAACTGGCGTTGTCAGCAAACTAAAAGCTGGTGTTAAAGTTCTTGGAAAAGGTAAGCTAGAGAAGAAGCTTACGGTTAAAGCTCATAAGTTTTCTTCATCAGCGAAGGAAGCGATTGAGGCTGCTGGCGGTACAACTGAGGTGGTTTAATGTTTCAGACAATCTCCAATATGATGCGTGTGGCTGATATACGCCGCAAAATTGTCTTTACATTACTGATGCTCATTGTTTTCCGTATCGGCAGTTTCATCCCCGTTCCCAATGTGAACGTGGATGCAATCAATTTCCAAGACCAAAACAATGTGTTTGGTTTGGTAAATACATTTGCCGGTGGAGCGCTACAGCGTTTTTCAATATTCGCTATGGGCATCATGCCATATATTACAGCATCAATTATCATTCAGTTATTACAAATGGATGTTGTTCCTAAGTTTGCTGAATGGTCAAAACAGGGAGAAGTTGGTCGCCGTAAACTAGCTCAATTTACTCGTTATGGAACAATTGTGCTTGGATTTATCCAAGCTATTGGTATGTCTATTGGGTTTAACAATCTTTTTCCAGGATTGATTACAAACCCAGGCATTCCAACATACTTGTTTATCGCGCTAGTTTTAACAGCGGGTACAGCTTTCTTACTGTGGTTAGGTGAACAAATTACGGCAAAAGGTGTAGGGAACGGTATTTCGATCCTCATCTTTGCTGGTATCGTTGCTGCAATTCCTAATGCAGTCAACCAAATGTATGCGCAACAAATCGAAGATGCTGGCGAACAGCTTTTCATTCGAATCGTAATCGTAGCTCTTGTCTTACTCGCGATTCTAGCTGTAATTGTCGGTGTAATCTTCATTCAACAAGCACTACGTAAAATTCCAATCCAATATGCGAAGCGTTTGGTAGGTCGCAGTCCTGTTGGTGGGCAGTCCACACATTTACCGATTAAGGTTAATGCGGCAGGTGTAATTCCGGTAATCTTTGCGATTTCCTTCTTAATTACACCTCCAACAATTGCCGGATTTTTCGGAGATAATGAAGTGACTCGATGGATTCAAACGAATTTCAACTACACCGCTCCGGTCGGAATGGTTGTTTACGTAGCACTTATTATCGCATTCTCGTATTTCTATACATTTGTTCAAGTAAACCCTGAGCAAATGGCAGAAAACTTGAAGAAACAAGGTGGATATATTCCAGGTATTCGTCCGGGTAAAAATACGGAAAAATATTTAAATAAGATTCTTTATCGCCTTACATTTGTAGGCTCAATCTTTCTTGCACTTATTGCAGCACTTCCAGTATTCTTTATCCAGCTTGCTCAGTTGCCACCTTCCGTTCAAATCGGTGGTACAAGTTTGTTAATCGTTGTAGGTGTAGCTTTAGAGACAATGAAACAGCTAGAAAGCCAGCTAGTTAAACGCCATTACAAAGGTTTTTTGAAATAAAGAATTGAGGAATGGGAATTACACCTTCCCATTACCTCATAAGAAATTAGGGGGAGAATTAGTATGAATCTAGTATTGATGGGGCTCCCGGGTGCTGGCAAAGGTACTCAAGCCGAGCAGATTGTAGAAAAGTACGATATTCCTCATATTTCAACTGGGGATATGTTTCGCGCTGCAATGAAGGAAGGTACACAGCTGGGATTAAAAGCGAAAGAATATATCGATAAGGGCGAATTAGTACCTGATGAAGTTACAATTGGTATTGTTCGTGAACGTTTAGGCAAAGATGATTGCAAGAAAGGTTTCTTGCTTGATGGCTTCCCACGAACTGTGGCGCAAGCTGAAGCATTAGAAGAGATTACGGGTGAATTAGACCGTAAAATCGACTATGTATTATATATCGACGTTGAAAAAGACAGCCTTATGGCGCGCCTTACTGGCCGACGTATTTGTAAAGATTGTGGCGCAACCTATCATGTTATTTTTAACCCTCCTGCACAAGAAGGAGTATGTGATAAGTGTGGCGGTGAACTTTACCAACGTGAAGATGATAATGAAGAAACTGTTTCGAATCGTCTTGAAGTCAACATCAAACAAACACAACCATTGCTTGATTTCTATGAAGAAAAGGGCTACCTTCGTAAGGTAGATGGCAACCAAGAAATCAACCAAGTGTTTGTAGACGTTGACAAATTGCTTGGAGGCTTAAGTGGATGATCATTTGCAAAACGCAACGAGAAATTGATATCATGCGTGAAGCAGGTAAAATCGTTGCACTGACACACCAAGAACTGCAAAAACACATCAAACCAGGTATAACGACGAAAGAATTGGATTCGATTGCTGAAAAGTTTATTCGTAAACATGATGCAATTCCTTCTTTTAAAGGTTATAATGGTTTCCGCGGAAGTATTTGTGCTTCTGTAAATGAAGAGTTAGTTCATGGTATCCCTGGTGACCGAGAACTTCGCGATGGTGATATCATTAGCATTGATATCGGCGCGAAATATAATGGTTACCACGGTGACTCTGCTTGGACCTATGGTGTGGGAGAAATTTCGGAAGAAGCGCAGCGTCTGTTAGATGTAACAGAAGAATCGCTATACAAAGGTTTAGCGGAAGCAAAGCCAAGCGAACGTCTTTCAAATATTTCTCACGCAATTCAAACGTATGTAGAGGCAAACGACTTTTCGATTGTCAGAGAGTACGTTGGCCATGGTGTCGGGCAAGAACTCCATGAAGACCCGCAAATTCCGCATTATGGTCCTCCTAACAAAGGACCTAGATTAAAGCCAGGTATGGTTCTTGCAATTGAACCTATGGTGAATGCGGGAGCTCGTCATGTTCGAACTTTACCTGATAACTGGACAGTTGTTACGGTTGATGGGAAGTTATGTGCGCATTTTGAGCATACAATTGCAATAACCGAAGAAGGTTATGAAATTTTGACAAAAGCCTAAGTGAAGGTGATAATGGGTGAACGAATCAGAATCGAGTCCTCGAATAGGTCAGTTAGTTCAAGTACTGCAAGGGAAAGAAGCTGGTACTTATTCGGTAGTTATCAGCATGCTCGATGATCGTTTTGTGCTGATTGCAGATGGAGATCGCAGAAAGTTCGACCGTCCCAAGAAGAAAAACGTAAATCACCTGAAATGGTTTGATTACATTTCTCCTGAAGTTCAGAACAGTATCGAAGAAACAGGTCGAGTGACAAACGGGAAACTGAGGTTTGCAGTCACAAAGTTTGTAAATGAACAAGTTACTGAATTCGAGAAGGGAGAGCAGCTTGATGGCGAAAGACGATGTAATTGAAGTTGAAGGTACCATCGTAGAGACATTGCCAAATGCAATGTTTAAGGTGGAACTAGATAATGGCCATACGGTTTTAGCACATGTTTCAGGTAAAATTCGTATGCATTTCATTCGCATTTTACCTGGCGATAAGGTGACAGTTGAACTTTCACCTTATGATCTAACACGTGGTCGTATCACTTATCGTTATAAATAAAAGCACTCCGCAGTACAAGGAGGTTTGAAGAATGAAAGTAAGACCATCAGTGAAACCAATTTGCGAAAAGTGCAAAGTTATCCGTCGTAAAGGTAAAGTAATGGTTATTTGTGAAAACCCTAAGCATAAACAAAAACAAGGTTAATCCCAAGGAGGTGCAGCTCTTACTATGGCTCGTATTGCAGGTGTAGATATTCCTCGTGAAAAGCGCGTGGTTATCTCTTTAACTTACGTATATGGTATCGGCCAATCTACTGCTAAACAAGTTCTAGCTGAAGCTGGAGTTTCTGAGGACACGCGCGTGCGTGATCTTACAGAAGATGAACTAGGTAAAATCCGTGAAATCGTTGACCGTCTAAAAGTAGAAGGTGACCTTCGCCGCGAAATTTCATTAAACATCAAACGTCTTATTGAAATTGGCTCTTATCGTGGTATCCGTCATCGTCGTGGACTCCCTGTACGTGGACAACATTCTAAGAACAATGCTCGTACGCGCAAAGGCCCTCGCCGTACAGTAGCAAACAAAAAGAAATAATTCGTTGAAAAGGAGGTAAGCGTACAATGGCTCGCAAGAAAACAAACACACGTAAGCGTCGTGTGAAAAAGAATATTGAAACTGGAATGGCTCACATTCGTTCAACATTCAACAACACAATCGTAACAATTACTGATGTTCATGGTAATGCAGTATCATGGTCAAGTGCTGGAGCGCTAGGATTTAAAGGTTCTCGTAAATCTACTCCTTTCGCTGCACAAATGGCTGCAGAAGCTGCTGCGAAAACTTCTATGGAACATGGTATGAAGTCTTTGGAAGTAACTGTAAAAGGCCCTGGTGCAGGTCGTGAAGCTGCTATCCGTGCACTGCAATCTGCAGGTCTTGAAGTAACTGCAATTCGTGACGTTACTCCAGTACCTCATAATGGTTGCCGCCCACCAAAACGTCGTCGTGTATAAAAAACGCGTATAGATTTCAGATCCCTGTCTATAATGGGATATGATAGTGTCTTTGCAAGTTCCATGTAGACTGGTTTGTTGTGCACAGTTGGGAACTGCTATTGGGGAATTTCGGTTAGCGTTCTCCCACGCTGACCGGGGTTTCGACGTTTTGAAGGAGGGTTTAATGAATGATTGAAATTGAAAAACCGAAAATCGAAACGGTTGAAATCAGCGATGATGCCACATTTGGAAAATTTGTCGTCGAACCGCTGGAACGTGGATATGGAACAACATTAGGAAACTCCTTGCGTCGTATTCTATTATCCTCTCTCCCAGGTGCTGCTGTAACATCTGTTAAGATTGATGGTGTTCAACATGAGTTCTCTACAGTTGACGGAGTGGTAGAGGACGTTACGACGATTATCTTACATCTTAAAAAGTTGGCCCTTAAAATCTATTCAGATGAAGAGAAAACACTTGAAGTTGATGTACAAGGTGACGGTGTCGTTACAGCTGCGGATATCACGCACGATAGTGATGTTGAAATCCTAAATCCAGATCTTCATATTGCAACGCTTGACAAAAATGCGCATCTCCGTATGCGTTTAACTGCTAAGCGTGGTCGTGGCTATACGCCAGCAGACTCAAACAAAGATGATGATCAACCAATCGGAGTTGTGCCGATTGATTCCATATATACGCCTGTCTCTCGTGTAACTTACCAAGTGGAGAATACTCGTGTAGGTCAGGTAACAAACTTTGATAAATTAACCCTCGATGTTTGGACAGATGGAAGTATTCGACCTGAGGAAGCTGTTTCTTTGGGCGCGAAGATTCTGACTGAACACTTAAACATCTTTGTTGGTTTAACTGACGAAGCGCAAAAAGCTGAAATTATGGTCGAAAAAGAAGAGGACCAGAAAGAAAAGGTTCTTGAGATGACAATCGAGGAACTCGATTTATCAGTTCGTTCATATAACTGCTTGAAGCGTGCGGGCATCAATACAGTACAAGAATTAGCAAACAAGACTGAAGAAGATATGATGAAAGTCCGTAACTTAGGCCGCAAATCACTTGAAGAAGTGAAGAATAAACTAAATGATCTTGGTTTAGGTCTTCGTAAAGACGAATAGTCAATCATAACTGAACGGTTTTAAATAAATAACACGAACATTCAACAAAGGAGGGAACCTCTCATGGCATACTCAAAATTAGGTCGTACATCTTCACAACGTAAAGCTCTTTTACGTGATCTAACTGCAGATCTTTTCATTAATGAGCGCATCGAAACTACAGAGGCTAAAGCGAAAGAGCTTCGTTCAATCGCTGAGAAAATGATCACTTTTGGTAAGCGTGGTGATCTTCACGCACGTCGCCAAGCTGCACAGTTCATCCGTAATGAAGTTGCGAATGAAGAAACTGGTGAAGACGTTCTTCAAAAGCTTTTCAGTGACATCGCACCACGTTATGAAGACCGTCAAGGCGGATACACTCGTATTATGAAAGTAGGTCCTCGCCGCGGTGATGGTGCACCAATGGTAATCATCGAGCTTGTGTAATTGATACACTTTTTTAAAAGGGCGGGACAGAATCGTTAAGAATCTGATTCTAGGCCCTTTTTTTGTAGTGTTTGATTTTACCAGGAAAATAATACGTGTAAAACTAGAGGCTGTGGTGTTCGCATTGTATCGGAATAGAAACGTGAATACCGGGCTTTCTTTGTTTCGGTAGCATTCTAAATGGAGGCTCTGTTGTACTCCGCAACAGAGCCTTCATTGTATATATACGATATTTCCGAGGAAATTGTCGAAATTGCTCCAGTTGAGAGGGACTGATGGTAGTGGAGAACTTAGTTTCAGTGAAAAATTTATATTATCGTTATCCGAACGCAGAGAGCTGGACATTAGAAGATGTGAACTTAACGCTAAACCGTGGAGAATGGACGGCGGTAGTCGGTCACAACGGTTCAGGTAAATCGACCTTAGCAAAGCTGCTTAATGGTCTGTTGTTACCTGAAAAGGGTGAGATTTTAATTGATGACCAACTAAGCGTTAACCAAGAAAACATTTGGGAAGTTCGCAAACGAATAGGAATGGTCTTTCAAAATCCAGATAATCAATTTGTAGGGGCAACGGTTAGAGATGATGTGGCTTTTGGTTTGGAAAACATCGGAATCCCTCGTGAGGAAATGGTTAAGCGTATTGACCACGCTCTAGCAGAAGTCAACATGACCGACTTTCTCAATCAAGAGCCGCACCATCTATCAGGGGGACAGAAGCAGCGAGTTGCAATTGCAGGAATTATTGCATTAGAACCCTCATTAATGATTTTGGATGAATCAACATCGATGCTAGACCCTTCTGGTAGGAAAGAAGTTGTCGAGACTGTTCGAGAGCTCCAGCAGAAGAAAGGTATTACGGTTCTCTCTATTACCCACGAGTTAGAAGAAATTGTAGAGGCAGACCGCGTGATTGTGATGAACCGAGGGAAAATTTATAAAGAAGGAACACCACAAGAGCTTTTCAAGCACGCAGATGAGCTTGCAGAGATTGGTCTAGACCTTCCATTTACCATTCAACTAAGCCGTGCGTTAGAGAAGCATGGTGTTCGAAACAGCGAAGTTTATCTTACCCATGAGGAATTGGTGAACAGTCTATGGAAATTGTATTCAAAGACGTAGAACATCGATATCAGGTTAATACACCATTTGAACGTGTCGCTCTTTATGAGATGAATATTTCAATTCCTGATCATGCTTATTATGCTGTCATTGGTCACACGGGCTCAGGAAAGTCCACGCTTGTCCAGCATTTAAATGCTTTACTGAAACCGACAAAAGGGGAAATTAAGGCAGGAGACTTTCAAATCTCTTCAAATAAGAAGGCGAAGGAATTGAAGGCTTTACGGAAGCGTGTAGGAATGGTCTTTCAATACCCAGAACATCAGTTGTTCGATGAAACAGTTGAGAAAGACATTTGCTTTGCTCCTCTAAACTATGGGGTGAGTGAAGAGAAAGCGAAAGTTATTGCAAGAGAATCCTTGAAAACGGTTGGATTGCCGGAAGAAGTATTAGAGCGTTCTCCATTTGATTTAAGCGGTGGTCAGATGAGGCGTGTAGCAATTGCTGGTGTGCTCGCAATGGAGCCGGAGGTCTTAGTGTTAGATGAGCCTACAGCAGGGCTTGACCCGAAAGGCCGGAAAGAGATGATGGCTCTCTTTAAGCATTTGCATGAAGAGAAGGGTTTGTCGATTATTTTAGTTACTCATAATATGGATGACGCGGCAAAATACGCAGAACATATCTTTGTAATGGATAAAGGCACGTTATACATGCAGGGAGCACCGAGAGAGGTCTTTGCACAGGCAGACAAGCTTCGTAACGTTGGCTTGGATGTACCTGAGTCTATTCGTTTTCTACAAAAGGTAGAGGAAAAGTTCAATGTTAGCTTACCTTATGACGCCTTTACACCAGAAGAGATTGCTGTCCAGCTTTCAAAGGTGCTGAAAAGAGGTGGCTCAGCATGATGAAAAACTTTATCATAGGGCAATATGTACCTGGAGAATCTGTTATTCATCAGATGGACCCACGGTCAAAGCTATCGGCAATTTTCCTTTTCGTATTTGTTGTTTTTTTAGCAAATAATACTCTTACGTATGGAATACTTGGTTTATTCACGATAGCAGTTGTACTTCTATCGAAAATTCCATTCTCTTTTCTGATTAGAGGCTTGAAGCCAATTCTATGGATTATCCTCTTCACGGTTTTCTTGCATTTATTTATGACGAAAGAGGGTAGTGTTCTTGTTGACCTCGGATGGCTTAAAATCTATGAGGGTGGCGTTGAGCAAGGTGTATTTATTTCATTGCGGTTATTATTCTTAATTATGGTTACGACATTACTGACGTTAACGACAACACCGATTGAAATTACAGATGGAATGGAAAGCCTGTTATCACCTTTTAAACGCATTGGTCTTCCTGCGCATGAATTAGCACTTATGATGTCTATTTCACTTCGATTTATTCCAACGTTAATGCAGGAGACAGAAAAGATTATGAAAGCCCAGACAGCTAGAGGTGTGGACTTCAGTGGCGGTCCATTGAAAGAGCGGTTGAAAGCGATTGTGCCAATGCTTGTCCCATTGTTTATCAGCGCCTTTCGTCGTGCAGAAGATTTGGCACTAGCAATGGAAGCACGAGGATATCGCGGTGATGCTGGCCGCACAAAGTTAAGAGAGCTGTCGTGGGGAGCGAAAGATTCCTTAGCATTTATTTTTCTAGCAGTCTTAGCCATTATTCTATTTTATTTTCGAGGTTAAAAGGGTGATAGCATGGTAAGAATGAAGTGTATAATCGCCTACGACGGAACTCGCTTTAGTGGTTATCAAGTCCAGCCTAACAAACGAACTGTTCAGGAAGAGATTGAGGCAGCACTCAAACGGATACATAAAGGGCAACATATTCGTATTCATGCGTCAGGAAGAACAGATGCAGGGGTGCATGCGCAAGGACAAGTGATTCACTTCGACACACTACTAGCGATTCCGCCAGATAGATGGAAGGTGGCATTGAATGCTAATCTTCCAGAAGACATTGTGATCAAGCATGCTGAACAAGTAGAGGACAGCTTTCACGCGCGGTTCGATGCAGTAAAGAAGGAGTATCGCTATGTCGTTCATTTGAGCAGAGAGCGGGACGTGTTTCAACGCAACTATGCTTACCACTTTCCAAGACAGTTAGATTTAGAAGTAATGAGGCAAGCTGCTGGGTATTTTATCGGAACGCATGATTTTACATCGTTTTGTTCAGCGAAGACTGAAGTTGAGGATAAAGTGCGCACGATCTATGAGCTGGATTGCCATATACACGGTGAAACGCTTGTGTTTCGCTACATAGGCAATGGCTTCCTATATAATATGGTGCGCATCTTAACAGGAACATTGTTAAAAGTCGGTGAAAATAAAATACCTGCCGAAAAAATTCCAGAACTTCTAAAACAGCGAAATCGCGAGCATATTGGGGATACAGTGCCTGGACACGGTTTATTTTTGTGGAAAGTTCACTATAACAACTAAACCAGGCGTAACATTTTCTTGACATTGGGTCAAGAAGTGTTATATTATATCCCTTGGTACTATTTCTGAATCCACGGTTAGCCCCGGAACTTAATCGTGTTGATAATATAGTGTCAGAAATGAAAAATGAATCGATTGAATTATTAGGAGGGAAAACGATGCGTACGACTTTCATGGCAAAGCATAATGAAGTTGAACGTAAGTGGTTTGTAGTTGACGCTGAAGGCAAGACTCTAGGTCGCCTTTCAACAGAAGTTGCTTCAATCCTTCGCGGTAAACATAAACCAACATATACGCCACACGTTGATACTGGTGATAACGTAATCATCATTAATGCAGAGAAAATTGAGCTTACTGGTAAAAAACTAAGCGACAAGATTTATTACCGTCATTCTAACCACCCAGGCGGTCTTAAGTCACGTACAGCTAATGAAATGCGAACTAAGTATCCTGAAAGAATGCTTGAGATTGCAATCAAAGGCATGCTTCCAAAAGGACCACTTGGACGTCAAATGGTTAAGAAATTGCACGTATATGCGGGCAATGAGCATCCACATACAGCACAAAAACCAGAAGTTTACGAACTTCGAGGATAATTTAAGGAGGGTTTACTTTGGCACAGGTACAATACTACGGTACAGGACGTCGTAAAAAATCAGTTGCACGTGTACGCTTAGTTCCTGGCGAAGGCCGCGTACTGGTTAACGGACGTGACGCGGAAGAATTCTTCCCACTAGAAACTTTGCGTGTTATTCTTAAGCAACCGCTTGTAGCTACTGAAACACAAGGAAGCTACGATGTACATGTTAATGTGAACGGTGGCGGTTATACAGGTCAAGCTGGCGCAATTCGTCACGGCATCGCTCGTGCGTTGTTACAAGCTGATCCAGAATATCGTCTAACACTTAAGCGTGGCGGTTTCTTAACTCGTGATTCACGTGCGAAAGAGCGTAAGAAATACGGTCTTAAAGGCGCTCGTCGTGCACCACAGTTCTCAAAACGTTAATATTCGCTTACTCAAAACATCTCGACTTTCAAAGTCGGGATGTTTTTTTATGTTTAGCTTTATTAAACGAGGCTACTGATTCCCCCCGCAGGAGTCGGTTAAAAACGTGAAAAAGGCAGCCCATCTAAATAGGCTGCCTTTATCTAAGCACGTTTGATTAATTTTACGACAAGTACGATTAGCGCGATGACGAGAAGAAGATGAATTAAGCCGCCACCAATTTGGAAAGAGAAACCTAATAGCCATAAAATAATTAGAATTCCGATAATTAACCACAACATCTTCTGTTCACCCTCTCATATCTTTTTAGTATTTATTTTGTGTTGTTAGTAAAATTCCCGAAATCTCAGATCTAAAACTTGTTAAGCTCCTTTAGAGGGTATTTCGGGAGTTTTGGCGCATTTTTTTGTAGTTAACACGGGGTTGAAAGAATGATCATAGTATAGACAAAGCCTTAATGGTTAGTTCTCCCTTTTTTCTTCCACAGAAAAGACAAACAAACCCTGTATGAACGACAGCGAGGCTGCACACAACTATATAAAAAGGCGTGAACAACATGAATGTGATTACTTCTTTAGATGAACGCCGAAGGAAAAGAACGGCGTTGTTTGAGCGTAAGATGTTGCGGGAGATTTCCTTGAAAGAGCTCCAAAAGCGCACGAATGAATATTTTTCTACTTTTTTCTCTTCTCAAAATGTCTATGGAACAGCGATTGAGAGTTCAGCGGTTGATATGGCAGTAGAAGCGTATTTATTAGGAGCGGAAATGAGTCGCTTTGGTTATTATGGTGAAGAAAGGAATGAGGTTCGCAATCGCTCTTCACTACACGAAAAGAAATTAGCAGACACATTGTTTGACTACATTTCGTATTGGCATGTGGCAACTGAGAACAATCTTGTTGAGGAATCCATTTATATTGCCTGTGAGCACTTCGTTTATACGTGGTGGGTAGAAGGATTCGAAAATGGCGTTAGGCGTTATCGATTACGTCTGCATCATTAATTTCATAAAATCTTATCTTGTCCCATATAGTTGTTAAGAGGAAACTATCGGAGGGGACAGGGATGAATAAGATAAGGAAACGAATTATCTTGCTAAGTGTAGGGTTGATTGGCTTAATTGCACTTATTGTAAGTACTTGGCCGACTCAAAACGTTTGGAAGACATGGAACTTACCACTGTCGGGTCAGGTGATTGTTCTTGATGCAGGACATGGCGGTCCGGATAGCGGGGCTGTAGGAAGCAATGATTTGCTTGAAAAGGATGTTGCCCTGAATGTAACACTTTACTTACGGGACTACTTACAGGAAGCAGGTGCTCTTGTCTACTTAACAAGGGAAGAAGATGAAGACTTAGCTGCCAAGTCAACAAAAGGCTATAGCAAAAGAAAAAGTGAGGACTTAAAGAAAAGAGTAGAGGTTGTGAACAATAGTGATGCTGATTTATTTTTATCAATCCATTTGAACGCGATTCCTTCCTCACGATGGCACGGGGCACAGACTTTTTATTACCCACACTTTGAAGAGAGTGAAGTACTGTCTAGGTTTGTACAAGATGAAATAAAACGAAACTTAGAGAATACAAATCGTTATGCGAAAGCGATTAATCATGTTTACTTATTAAAGCATGCGAAAGTACCTGGAGCACTGGTAGAAGTAGGCTTTCTTTCAAATCCTCATGAACGAGATTTACTAGCAAAGGAAGAGTACCAAGATAAGTTAGCTGCATCCATCTATAAAGGTGTCCTTCGATTCTATACAGATGAAAAACCACCTGAACAGCCGCCTATTGATTAATGGGCGGTTGTTTCTATATATAGAGCACATTAAATGGAGTGTTTTTCACATTGTTTTGTGTATGTTATGCTATACTAATACATGAAATTTCGGAATACATTAACATTTAAAGGCGGTGTACTCATTATGCTAACAGTCGAACAAGTACATGAATTACTTGGACAACTTGAAGACCCATTTTTACATAAATCTTTTTCGGAAACAAATGCGGTAGAAGAAGTGAAGATTAAAGAAGAGAAGGCACATGTAAGCGTTAAGGTCGCTCTTGCGAAGACAGGAACTGGCGAACAAATGCAGCTACAACAACAAATCGTGCAAATCTTGAAAGAAGCGGGTGCTGAGACAGTAGGCTTACGTTTCACAGAGCTTTCGGAAGAAGAAATTGCAAAGCATCAGCCAGAGGGTACAGAGGAAGAGCAACCAAACATTCTTAACTCAAAAGATACAACCTTTATTGCTGTAGCAAGCGGAAAAGGCGGGGTTGGGAAATCTACAGTTTCCGTAAACCTTGCTGTATCCCTAGCACGATTAGGCAAAAAAGTAGGAATTGTTGATGCAGATATTTATGGCTTCAGTGTACCAGATATGATGGGGATTACGGAGCGTCCGAAAGTGAGAGGCGAACGGATCATCCCGGTTGATCGATATGGCGTGAAAGTCATTTCGATGGGCTTCTTCGTGGAAGATAATTCTCCAGTAATTTGGCGTGGGCCGATGCTTGGCAAGATGTTAAATAACTTCTTTGCTGAAGTAGAGTGGGGAGATCTAGATTATCTATTCCTTGACTTACCGCCTGGAACAGGAGATGTAGCGCTTGACGTTCATACGATGCTTCCAGCAAGTAAGGAAATTATTGTGACAACACCACATGCTACAGCAGCATTTGTAGCGGCTCGTGCTGGGGCAATGGCATTGCGTACAGAGCATGAACTTCTTGGTGTTGTAGAAAACATGTCTTATTTCCAAAGCAAAGCAACTGGTGAAAAGGAATATGTCTTCGGTAAAGGCGGAGGAGAAAAGCTTTCAGAAGAACTTCGTACAGAGCTGCTTGGACAGCTGCCGCTTGGACAACCAGATTGGGATGAAGATGATTTTGCCCCTTCGATTTATGGAGAAGACCATGAAATCGGTAAGGTATATACGAAAATCGCAGAACGTATTATTGAATTAACGTAAGCAAAAACCCGCCTTATTGGCGGGTTTTATCTCTTTATGAGGAGGAATCTTCGTCTGAGCTTTCATCAGAGCCTTCTTCTTGTTCTTTATCTTTCCCTTCGCCTTCATCCTTAGAAGGCTTCTTTTCTTCTTCTTCTTTCTTCATATCTTCTGCACCCTTCATAAGCAGTTCTTGCATTTTTGCTTTGAAAAGAGGACTTTCCATCGTTTCGGTCATTAATTTTTTGACCTCTTCACGGTATTCAGGTGTCGACATTAAGTCAGTAAATTGCTTTTGCATTTCTGGTGATTTGTATATATCCATCATCATTTTTTGATATTCGGGGTCTTTCATTAATTTTTTTATTAGTTTTTCGTGTTCTTCTTGTATGCTTTTAGCAAAAGCTTCGCTAAATTTAGGGTCTTTGAATTGTTTATTCCAGAACTCTTTTGCTTCCTTAGATGTGAGTTCTTTCTTAATGGCATCTTGGACGACTTTATCTTCCATTACGAAGGTTTCTTTCATTTTGTCATCTTTCATAATTTCTTGCATTGCTTTCTTACCTTCGTCTGTTTTAAGTATATCCACTACCATCTTCTTTGTAGCGTCGTAATCAGGCTGGCTGCTCCCTTGCGCTTCATTTCCTGAACAGCCGGAAAGAAGGATGATAAAGAGTGCAAGGAGCGGTGCGATTAATTTCATGATGTGTAGCTCCTTTCAAACGATTTCTTTATTACTTAATATGAAATTCTGTGACAAAAATATACACATCTTTCTCAAATGTAGAGGTAGCAATTTCTGAAAGCCATTGATACAATCAATAGAGAAATTCACCTTGTTTGGAGGAAACGTCCTTGAAAAGTCGTAATTTGGTGCGCTTATTCATATCAACCCTCCTAATCGGCGGTATTAGTACGGTTATCGTGGGTTTTATGGTTAAGTGGCAAGAATATGCGGCGCTTTTTAGCGCTTTACATATTGGGGAAATTTTAGGGGCTGCTTTTTGGTTTTTGGGAGTAGGCTTCATCTTTAGTTTAATCAGTCAAATGGGCTTCTTTGCATATTTGACAGTTCATCGTTTTGGATTAGGTATCTTTCGTTCAGCATCGTTATGGAATGCTATTCAACTTGTACTGATTGCATTTGTATTCTTTGATTTAATTTATTTCCGTTATCAAACGTTCGGACAGCCTAGTCAATCACTCATGCCTTATATTGTGCCACCTGTTCTGATGTTAATCTTTGCACTCTTAGTTGCATACAAAAAAATGAAGGAAACAAACCGGGGCGCATTCATTCCGGCAGTCTTCTTCATTTTCGTTATTTCAACAATCGAATGGTTCCCAGCACTGCGTGTTAATGAAGCAGACTGGTTATGGTTGATGATCTATCCATTATTAATCTGTAATGCGTGGCAGCTTCTGCTTCTTCATCGGTTAACAGAGCAGAGTTCCAATTAAATTAAGTATGAAGCGGCGAGTTATTTTACTTCTTTACTTGAAGCTTCCGTATTAGCGATTAATTCGCTTATCGGAATGTTTGAGTAGCCACTTTTCTTCATTCCTTTTATAATAAGAGGAAGGGCTTTTGCTGTTTGTTTGGCAGAGTCGGAAGCGTGAAGAAGGATAACATCGCCGCCTTTTAATTCGATAAGTGTTTTATTTACAATTTCTTTTACCCCTGGATTGGTCTCATCTTTCGAATCGATACTCCAATGGACAAGTGTATAATCATATGAATCCACTGCCTTTAATATCTCCTTATTGAAACCTCCCGTAGGCGTGCGCATCAGCTCAATATCTCGAACCTCCATTTTTTCAAACACTTCTTTCGCTTTAGATAAATCCCTTTTAATTTTCGCGACATCGTAATCTGTGTAGTTCTGATAGGTGTAACCGAGTGTGCCGATCTCATGGCCGTCTTCTTTAATACGCTTCACTATGTCAGGGTGTCTTTCTGCCCAAGAAGCTGAAAGAAAGAATGTGGCATTATCAATTTCAGCAGCCTTAAGGATATCCAGAATAGGTAGGGCCTTCTCATCTCCCCAGTTCAAATTAAACGTTAAAGCTACATGCTTGCTTTTCTCTTCTCCTCTATAGAAAACTTGAGGTTCTTCGCCAGATGAGAAAACAGCAAGGTGAAGGTTATTCATATATAAGAAAGTGGCGGTAAATAACGCTGTTAAAAGCAGGATCAATGAGCGCTTTATTTTTCTTCCGTTTAATACATAAAATTTCATATTGATTCCCTCCTCATCACTGCTATACATTTATATGTAGGTAAGGACAAGATATGCCCTAAAAAGATGTTTAGCAGAAGGGGTGTATAGAGAAAAGAAATAATGGGTACACTGTTTTTTGGGTATTTAATAAAAAAGTTATTAAAAGTTGTTGACACCTGCTTTGTGAGTTGGTATATTTATATACGTCGCCGAGAGAGACAGCGAAATAACAGCGACAAATTAGAAATAAAATAAAAAAGTGTTGACAAACACTTTTGAAGTTGCTAGAATTTAAAAGCAACGTTAAGAAATGCTCTTTGAAAACTGAACAAAATGAACATGCTTAACGAGCAAGTTTCAAATTTTTTCGAACTTCCATTTGGAAGCATTTATCGGAGAGTTTGATCCTGGCTCAGGACGAACGCTGGCGGCGTGCCTAATACATGCAAGTCGAGCGGATGAAGGGGAGCTTGCTCCCTGGATTCAGCGGCGGACGGGTGAGTAACACGTGGGCAACCTGCCTGTAAGACTGGGATAACTCCGGGAAACCGGGGCTAATACCGGATAATCAAGTGAACCGCATGGTTCGCTTGTAAAAGACGGTTTTGCTGTCACTTACAGATGGGCCCGCGGCGCATTAGTTAGTTGGTGGGGTAACGGCCTACCAAGACGACGATGCGTAGCCGACCTGAGAGGGTGATCGGCCACACTGGGACTGAGACACGGCCCAGACTCCTACGGGAGGCAGCAGTAGGGAATCATCCGCAATGGACGAAAGTCTGACGGTGCAACGCCGCGTGAACGATGAAGGCCTTCGGGTCGTAAAGTTCTGTTGTTAGGGAAGAACAAGTGCCGGAGTAACTGCCGGCACCTTGACGGTACCTAACCAGAAAGCCACGGCTAACTACGTGCCAGCAGCCGCGGTAATACGTAGGTGGCAAGCGTTGTCCGGAATTATTGGGCGTAAAGCGCGCGCAGGCGGTTTCTTAAGTCTGATGTGAAAGCCCGTGGCTCAACCACGGAGGGTCATTGGAAACTGGGGAACTTGAGTGCAGAAGAGGAGAGTGGAATTCCACGTGTAGCGGTGAAATGCGTAGATATGTGGAGGAACACCAGTGGCGAAGGCGACTCTCTGGTCTGTAACTGACGCTGAGGCGCGAAAGCGTGGGGAGCAAACAGGATTAGATACCCTGGTAGTCCACGCCGTAAACGATGAGTGCTAAGTGTTAGGGGGTTTCCGCCCCTTAGTGCTGAAGTTAACGCATTAAGCACTCCGCCTGGGGAGTACGACCGCAAGGTTGAAACTCAAAGGAATTGACGGGGGCCCGCACAAGCGGTGGAGCATGTGGTTTAATTCGAAGCAACGCGAAGAACCTTACCAGGTCTTGACATCCTCTGACCACCCTGGAGACAGGGCTTCCCCTTCGGGGGCAGAGTGACAGGTGGTGCATGGTTGTCGTCAGCTCGTGTCGTGAGATGTTGGGTTAAGTCCCGCAACGAGCGCAACCCTTGTCCTTAGTTGCCAGCATTTAGTTGGGCACTCTAAGGAGACTGCCGGTGACAAACCGGAGGAAGGTGGGGATGACGTCAAATCATCATGCCCCTTATGACCTGGGCTACACACGTGCTACAATGGATGGTACAAAGGGAAGCAAGACCGCGAGGTGGAGCCAATCCCATAAAGCCATTCTCAGTTCGGATTGCAGGCTGCAACTCGCCTGCATGAAGCCGGAATCGCTAGTAATCGCGGATCAGCATGCCGCGGTGAATACGTTCCCGGGCCTTGTACACACCGCCCGTCACACCACGAGAGTTTGTAACACCCGAAGTCGGTGGGGTAACCTTTGGAGCCAGCCGCCGAAGGTGGGACAAATGATTGGGGTGAAGTCGTAACAAGGTAGCCGTATCGGAAGGTGCGGCTGGATCACCTCCTTTCTAAGGATTTTATATGCACCAACGGTGCAAAACGATTAAGCATGTTTCATTTTGTTCAGTTTTGAGAGAGCATTCTCTCAATCAATGTTTGTTCCTTGAAAACTAGATAACCGAAACAGAAGTAAAGATTCCTTTTTAAATTAAACCGATTTAAAGGGTATGTGCAAATGCGTTTTATGTATGATGCTCATCAATGGTTAAGTTAGAAAGGGCGCACGGTGGATGCCTTGGCACTAGGAGCCGATGAAGGACGAGACTAACATCGATATGCTTCGGCGAGCTGTAAGTAAGCGTTGACCCGGAGATTTCCGAATGGGGAAACCCACTGTCCGTAATGGGGCAGTATCATCATCTGAATCCATAGGGTGATGAAGGCAGACCCGGGGAACTGAAACATCTAAGTACCCGGAGGAAGAGAAAGCAAACGCGATTTCCCGAGTAGCGGCGAGCGAAACGGAAACAGCCCAAACCAAGAGGCTTGCCTCTTGGGGTTGTAGGACGTTCCACATGGAGTTACAAAGGAACAGGATAAGTGAAGCGGCCTGGAAAGGCCGGCCACAGAAGGTAACAGCCCTGTAGCTGAAATCCTGTTCCCTCCGGAGCGGATCCTGAGTACGGCGGAACACGTGAAATTCCGTCGGAAGCAGGGAGGACCATCTCCCAAGGCTAAATACTCCCTAGTGACCGATAGTGAACCAGTACCGTGAGGGAAAGGTGAAAAGCACCCCTGACGGGGAGTGAAAAGATCCTGAAACCGTGTGCCTACAAGTAGTCGGAGCCCATTAACGGGTGACGGCGTGCCTTTTGTAGAATGAACCGGCGAGTTACGATCTCGTGCAAGGTTAAGTCGGAAAGACGGAGCCGCAGCGAAAGCGAGTCTGAATAGGGCGATATAGTACGTGGTCGTAGACCCGAAACCGAGTGATCTACCCATGTCCAGGGTGAAGTTCAGGTAACACTGAATGGAGGCCCGAACCCACGCACGTTGAAAAGTGCGGGGATGAGGTGTGGGTAGGGGTGAAATGCCAATCGAACTCGGAGATAGCTGGTTCTCCCCGAAATAGCTTTAGGGCTAGCCTCAAGGGAAGAGTCTTGGAGGTAGAGCACTGATTGGATGAGGGGCCCCCAACGGGTTACCGAGTTCAGTCAAACTCCGAATGCCAATGACTTATCCTTGGGAGTCAGACGCGAGTGATAAGGTCCGTAGTCGAGAGGGAAACAGCCCAGACCACCAGCTAAGGTCCCTAAGTATACGTTAAGTGGAAAAGGATGTGGAGTTGCCCAGACAACCAGGATGTTGGCTCAGAAGCAGCCACCATTTAAAGAGTGCGTAATAGCTCACTGGTCGAGTGACTCTGCGCCGAAAATATACCGGGGCTAAACGTATCACCGAAGCTGTGGATGTTCCGCATGGAACATGGTAGGGGAGCGTTCTAAGCGCTTTGAAGCCAGACCGTAAGGACTGGTGGAGTACTTAGAAGTGAGAATGCCGGTATGAGTAGCGAAAAGACAAGTGAGAATCTTGTCCATCGAAAGCCTAAGGTTTCCTGAGGAAGGCTCGTCCGCTCAGGGTTAGTCGGGACCTAAGCCGAGGCCGAAAGGCGTAGGCGATGGCCAACAGGTTGAAATTCCTGTACCACCTCCTCACCATTTGAGCAATGGGGGACGCAGGAAGGTAGGGTGAGCACGCCACTGGATGTGCGCGTCCAAGCCGTTAGGCTGACAACGAGGCAAATCCCGTTGTCATAAGGCTGAGCGGTGATGGCGAGGGAAATTTTAGTACCGAAGTCCCTGATCCTACACTGCCAAGAAAAGCCTCTAGCGAGGTGAGAGGTGCCCGTACCGCAAACCGACACAGGTAGGCGAGGAGAGAATCCTAAGATGAGCGGGAAAACTCTGGTTAAGGAACTCGGCAAAATGACCCCGTAACTTCGGGAGAAGGGGTGCTCTTTGGGGTTTATAGCCCCGAAGAGCCGCAGTGAATAGGCCCAAGCGACTGTTTAGCAAAAACACAGGTCTCTGCGAAGCCGCAAGGCGAAGTATAGGGGCTGACACCTGCCCGGTGCTGGAAGGTTAAGAGGAGGGGTTATCCTCACGGAGAAGCTCTGAATCGAAGCCCCAGTAAACGGCGGCCGTAACTATAACGGTCCTAAGGTAGCGAAATTCCTTGTCGGGTAAGTTCCGACCGCACGAAAGGTGCAACGACTTGGGCACTGTCTCAACCAGAGACCCGGTGAAATTATACTATGCGTGAAGATGCGCATTACCCGCGACAGGACGGAAAGACCCCGTGGAGCTTTACTGCAGCCTGATATTGAATTTTGGTACAGCTTGTACAGGATAGGCAGGAGCCTTGGAAGCGTGAGCGCCAGCTTACGTGGAGGCGCTGGTGGGATACTGCCCTTGCTGTATTGAAATTCTAACCCTGAGCCGTTATCCGGCTCGGAGACAGTGTCAGGTAGGCAGTTTGACTGGGGCGGTCGCCTCCCAAAAGGTAACGGAGGCGCCCAAAGGTTCCCTCAGAATGGTTGGAAATCATTCGCAGAGTGTAAAGGCACAAGGGAGCTTGACTGCGAGACCTACAAGTCGAGCAGGGACGAAAGTCGGGCTTAGTGATCCGGTGGTTCCGCATGGAAGGGCCATCGCTCAACGGATAAAAGCTACCCCGGGGATAACAGGCTTATCTCCCCCAAGAGTCCACATCGACGGGGAGGTTTGGCACCTCGATGTCGGCTCATCGCATCCTGGGGCTGTAGTCGGTCCCAAGGGTTGGGCTGTTCGCCCATTAAAGCGGTACGCGAGCTGGGTTCAGAACGTCGTGAGACAGTTCGGTCCCTATCCGTCGTGGGCGCAGGAAATTTGAGAGGAGCTGTCCTTAGTACGAGAGGACCGGGATGGACACACCGCTGGTGTACCAGTTGTTCCGCCAGGAGCATCGCTGGGTAGCTACGTGTGGACGGGATAAGTGCTGAAAGCATCTAAGCATGAAGCCCCCCTCAAGATGAGATTTCCCATAGCGTCAAGCTAGTAAGATCCCTCAGAGATGATGAGGTAGATAGGTTCGGGGTGGAAGCGTGGCGACACGTGCAGCTGACGAATACTAATCGATCGAGGACTTAACCAATTTAATTGGAAATGCAAGACAACCAGCGTGCATCACACATGCACTGCACACTTCTGTTTCAGGTGTTATCTAGTTTTGAAGGAATAAATATTTCCTTACATGAAATTAAATAGATAGTCCGGTAACAACAGCGAAGAGGTCACACCCGTTCCCATACCGAACACGGAAGTTAAGCTCTTCAGCGCCGATGGTAGTTGGGGTTCTTCCCCTGTGAGAGTAGGACGTTGCCGGGCTCTCTTTATTGTGATTTCATAATTATTCCACAGTAGCTCAGTGGTAGAGCTATCGGCTGTTAACCGATCGGTCGTAGGTTCGAATCCTACCTGTGGAGCCATGCTTCCATAGCTCAGTTGGTAGAGCACTTCCATGGTAAGGAAGAGGTCACCGGTTCGAGCCCGGTTGGAAGCTCCATGCAGCGCAGTTTTTTAATAAACTGGCCCGTTGGTCAAGTGGTTAAGACACCGCCCTTTCACGGCGGTAACACGGGTTCGAATCCCGTACGGGTCATCATAAATGTGCCGGTCTAGCTCAATTGGTAGAGCAACTGACTTGTAATCAGTAGGTTGGGGGTTCAAGTCCTCTGGCCGGCACCATTCTTTTATACATAAGATTGCTTATTAGTGAGCATACTAATGGAGGGGTAGCGAAGTGGCTAAACGCGGCGGACTGTAAATCCGCTCCCTCAGGGTTCGGCGGTTCGAATCCGTCCCCCTCCACCATTTTATAATTTGTTGGGCTATAGCCAAGCGGTAAGGCAACGGACTTTGACTCCGTCATGCGCTGGTTCGAATCCAGCTAGCCCAGCCAATGAGCCATTAGCTCAGTTGGTAGAGCATCTGACTTTTAATCAGAGGGTCGAAGGTTCGAATCCTTCATGGCTCATCCTAATCGCGGAAGTAGTTCAGTGGTAGAACACCACCTTGCCAAGGTGGGGGTCGCGGGTTCGAATCCCGTCTTCCGCTCCAAACTTTCTTATACAGAGGGGCCTTAGCTCAGCTGGGAGAGCGCCTGCCTTGCACGCAGGAGGTCAGCGGTTCGATCCCGCTAGGCTCCACCAAATACATAAATCCAAGCTTAAACCTAAATTGGTTTAAGCTTTTTTATTTCCCAGTTTTTATATAATAGGAAGCTTAACGGTCTTCTCTTCTGTTACGTACCTATTAAAAGAAAATGAAAGCGCATATATATACACATTTTTGTCGAGTTGAGTCATTGTTCTGAAAATGGCTACAATAGAGGTAGAGTAGAAATTTGAGGAGGTACTAGCTTGAACAAAAATGTTTCGATTATCGGAGTGCCAATGGATCTTGGACAAATGCGCCGCGGAGTAGATATGGGACCGAGTGCCATCCGTTATGCTGGCGTAGTGGAAAGACTAGAAGCACTGAATTATGATATTCAAGATTTAGGTGATATTGAAATCGGTAGACCACAGCGCCCACGGGTGGAACAGGAAGGCAGCTTAAAGAATCTTAAAGAAGTTAGTGAAGCAAATACAAAGCTAGCGGAAAAAGTAAATGACATAATAGAAGAAAAGCGCTTTCCGCTTGTGCTAGGTGGAGATCATAGTATTGCGATTGGGACATTAGCAGGTGTTTCAAAGCACTATAACAACTTAGGAGTTATTTGGTATGATGCCCATGGTGATTTGAACTCTGCAGATACATCACCTTCTGGCAATATCCATGGTATGCCTTTGGCGGTGAGCTTAGGTATTGGTCATAAGGACTTAACAGAAATTGGTGGTTATTCACCGAAAGTAAAACCAGAGAATATCGTGATTATTGGAGCTCGCTCTTTAGATGAGGGTGAGAGAGAGTTAATTCGTGAAAAGGGAATGCGCGTCTATACGATGCATGAAATTGACCGTATTGGTATGACGGCAGTGATGGAAGAGGCAATCAGCTATCTTTCGGCCAAAGCGGACGGCGTTCACTTGAGCCTTGACTTAGATGGTCTAGACCCAAATGATGCTCCAGGGGTAGGAACACCTGTAATTGGGGGAATTAGTTACCGAGAAAGTCACTTAGCGATGGAAATGCTTGCTGAATCTAATATCATTACATCAGCAGAGTTTGTAGAAGTTAACCCAATCTTAGATGAAAAAAATAAAACAGCGACTGTCGCTGTAGCATTGCTGGGGTCACTGTTTGGTGAAAAGTTAAAGTAGTACCATTCTTTTGAGGAAGCAGTAACACTTTGTTACTGTTTCTTTTGATTTTAGACGGAAACTACCTTTGTATATTTTAATTCTTCATAGTCATTTAATAACTTGTCCAATTCTTTGCTAATTAAAATCACCGCTTCTGAGTTCAACGAATGTGTAGTAGAAAGCTTGTGCATCTTATTTCTGCATTCTTCGATTTCATTAAGTAATTTACTTTCGTTAGCACACATAAGTCATTGCCTCACTTTCAAACAAAATAATTTAGAAAAAACTGTCTATTCTATTCATACCACATTCGAAGCGTAAGATAAACATTCTTTGCAAATTTTTGTTAAAATAAATATGTTAATTTTTTAAGCATAAGTGAAACTTAAACCTTTTTAAAACGTACATAAACTATAGCCGCAATGAGCGGAGGTAGCAAAATGGAAGCGATTGTAAAAAAACGAATTAAACAAGTGAAAAAAGGAGACCAAGATGCGTTCGCTGAGATAGTTGAACTTTACAAGGATAAAGTGTATCAGCTTTGCTATCGAATGCTTGGTAACGCCCACGAAGCAGAGGATGTTGCACAAGAAGCGTTCATTCGTGCATATGTGAACATTCAAAGTTATGATTTGAATCGTAAGTTCTCTACGTGGTTATTTCGGATTGCGACGAACCTTTCGATTGACCGGATTCGGAAGAAGAAACCTGATTATTTTCTTGATCAAGAAATTGCTGGGGCAGAAGGGTTAACGTTGTATTCACAAATTGCTGATAAAGGTCCTCTTCCTGAAGAGGATGTGGAGAGCTTAGAGTTACAGGAATGGATTCAGAACGAGATTTCAGCCCTTCCGCCGAAGTATCGGTCGGCAATCGTCTTGAAGTATATTGAAGAGCTTTCCTTAAAAGAAATAAGCGAAGTTCTTGACCTGCCTGTAAATACGGTTAAAACGCGAATCCATCGCGGACGAGAAGCATTGCGGAAGCGGCTAAGAGGATTGTAGACGGAACTGTACCGTTTCATCATCTTAAGCCATACATCTCTTACAGATGTAAAATGTAAAGAAGGTGATTAATGATGAAATGTCCACAAGAAGTGGTTGAGTTGATGCATAAATATTTGGACGAAGAAGCCACCGTACAGGAAGAGAGTAGTTTGCGGGAACATTTACATCAGTGCGATGAGTGCCGCTTGCACTTTCATGAATTGAAAAAGGCGATTGCTATTGTTCAAAGTACGACCCATATCGAAGCGCCGAGTAACTTCACGAAGAGTGTCATGCAAAATTTACCGAAAGAAAAGAAAACGGTTGGTTATCGCAGGTGGTTTAGAGCGCATCCGTTAGTAACAGCAGCTGCATTATTTGCGTTCCTAATGATGGGAAGCTTATTGTCATTGTGGGATAACGGTGACCAATTATCTGTATCAAAACAACCAAATTTAAAGATTGAAGACCATCTTGTCATTGTTCCGAAAGGGGAAGTTGTCGAAGGAGATGTCATTGTCCGAAATGGTGACATTAAAATCGAAGGCGAAGTCAGGGGAGATGTCGTCGTCATTAATGGCGAGAAGTTCTTGGCTTCAGCAGGTCAAGTTACAGGCGATCTTGAAGAGATCAATGCAGTCTTTGATTGGATTTGGTACAATATAAAGGATACAACAAAAGAAATATTTAATTTCAATAAAGAAAAAAGTGAGTAAGCCGTCTTCTTATAAGATGGCTCTTTTTTGCTTGTGACTTTTTGCGGATAGGCAACTAGCTCGTTTTATTATATAAAGGTAACGGACCGTATTTAATGTTACGAGCGTTGTATAAAAACGAAAGAGGACGATGAGAGAAGAATATTTCATATTAAATATGATATAATGAATTAGTTTAATAAACACGCGCAAGAGCTTGAATTCAAGTGAGAAGGAAGTGTCAAAATGCCTGTCGGAGATTTCTCAATTCTGAATTATCTTGGAGCAATCATTGACATTCTCCTCGTTTCATTTGTTATTTACAAACTGATCATGATCATTCGCGGTACAAAAGCCGTGCAGCTCTTAAAAGGCATTTTCGTAATAATAGGCGTGTGGTTTTTAAGCAGCTTCTTTGGGCTGACAACGCTGCAGTGGCTAATGAATCAAGCGTTAACATGGGGTTTTCTTGCGATCATTATCATTTTCCAGCCTGAATTGCGCCGTGCATTGGAACAGTTGGGCAGAGGAAGGATTTTCGCCAGGAGTGCAGTAATTGATGAAGAAGATACTGTTAATTCGATTGATGAAATATTGAAAGCAGTCGATTATATGGCGAAACGCAGGATTGGGGCTCTGTTAACAATTGAGCGCGCGACAGGTATGGGGGATTACATTGAAACGGGGATACCGTTGCATGCCAAGATTTCATCACAGTTATTAATTAATATTTTCATTCCGAATACACCCCTGCATGATGGTGCTGTTATTTTGAAGCAGAATCAAATTAAAGCAGCGGCTTGTTATTTACCATTATCGGAGAGCCCGTTTATCTCAAAGGAACTAGGTACACGCCATAGAGCGGCTCTAGGGATCAGCGAGGTAACAGACGGCATTACAATCGTTGTCTCAGAAGAAACTGGGCACGTATCGTTAACGAAGAATGGTGAATTACACCGAGGCTTAGATAAAAAGATGCTCAAAGAATTCCTTGAAACAGAGTTATCAAATGCATCGAAGTCTGCTTCCTCATCACTCTGGTACTGGAGGGGGAAGAAAAATGAAGATGGATAAGCTGTTAAACAGCCCTTGGTTTGTAAAAATCGTGGCATTGTTTCTCGGCTTGCTGTTGTATGCGGCGGTAAACATGGAAACAACTGCTCCACAGCAAACAACGCCAACGCTATTGCCGGTTGGGGAAAATCAACAAGAGGCACTTTCAAATGTACCATTAAATGTCTATTATGATTCAGAATCCTATTATGTTTCTGAGCTTCCCCAAAGTGTCACAGTCTACTTAGAAGGTCCCAGCAGTGCAATAGCGAAAGCGAAGGTTCAAGATGAATTCGAGGTGTTTGTCGATTTACGTGATGAAAAGCCAGGCACACATCGCGTATATCTTGAACATAAAGGCTTTCCAAATAAGCTGAAAGTACAAATCGAACCTTTTGTCACAACAGTTACCATTAAGGAAAAGGTCGACCAAATTATGCCGGTAGAAGTAGAGTTTATGAATAAAACAAAAATTGCTGATGGCTACAAGGCGGAGGAACCAATCGTATTGCCAAATAACGTGAAAGTCTCCGGGCCGAAAGAACAGATGCAGCAAATTTCTACCGTGAAAGCATATGTTGACTTGAAAGGTGCAGATAAAACAATTGAAAAGAATGTACCTGTCAAAGCATTCGATAGCAATGGGGAACAGCTTGACTTAGAAGTTGAGCCATCCGTCGTAGAAGTAAGGGTGCCAATTACTGCACCAAATAAGACAGTTCCGCTTAAGCTGAACCGCAAAGGCGAGCTGGCAGACGACTTGAGCATTAAATCTCTTGAGCTCATTCCAAATGAGGTGACCATCTTTGGTCCGAAGAAAGAGCTAGAGAAAATTGATTTAATCGATAACCTAACGGTGGACTTAGCTGAAATAAAAGAAAATACAACGAAAGAGCTTGAAGTACCTGTACCAAAAGGTGCCATCAACGTAAACCCTGCAAAAGTGAAGTTAAAGGTTGAGGTTGAACAGAAAGATAAGAAAGTATTGAAGGATATACCGATTAAAGTAAGCGGGGCAAGTGACCAAGATATATCCTTTGTGACACCAGACAGCGGGAAAGTTGATGTAACGGTACTAGGAGCTCCTAGTGTATTGAAAAGCATAAATGAAGAAGACTTGAGTGTTGTACTCTACTTAAATGAATCAATGCGGGGGGAACAAAAGATAGATTTAGAAGTTTCAGGCCCGCAAAATGTTGAATGGAAACTAAGCGATTCAAATGCAACCGTTAAAATCGCAAGAAACTAAGTAAAGCAAATGCGTATGCAGTGAAGGAGCGATTCAAATGGGTAAATATTTTGGGACAGACGGTGTCAGGGGAGTTGCCAATCAAGAACTGACTCCTGAATTAGCTTTTAAACTTGGACGTTTTGGCGGTTATGTTTTAACGAAGGATGCTGAAGAGAAGAAGGTATTAATCGGCCGTGATACACGTATTTCAGGAGAAATGCTTGAGAGTGCGTTAATTGCTGGACTTCTTTCAGTAGGTATTGAAGTCATGCGTCTAGGTGTTATTTCAACACCTGGGGTTGCCTATTTAACGAAAGCATTGGGGGCACAGGCGGGTATTATGATTTCCGCCTCACATAACCCTGTTGAAGATAACGGGATTAAGTTCTTCGGCGCAGATGGTTTCAAGCTAAATGATGAGCAAGAAGGAGCGATTGAAGACCTTCTTAATGCTGAAGAGGATAATGCACCGCGTCCAACTGGAGCTGGTGTTGGGCAAGTAAATGACTACTTTGAAGTTGGTCAGAAGTACCTTCAGTATATGAAGCAAACAATTGAAGAAGATTTCTCAGGCTTGAAGGTGGCACTTGATTGTGCGAATGGAGCAACTTCTTCACTTGCACCTCATTTATTTGCTGACCTTGAAGCGGATATTTGTACGATGGGAAATTCACCAGATGGCTTGAACATTAATGAAGGCGTTGGCTCAACACATCCAGAGACACTTGCGAAATTCGTAGTTGAAGAAGGTGCAGACCTTGGGCTTGCATTTGATGGGGACGGCGATCGCTTAATTGCGGTAGATGAAAAAGGAAACATCGTTGACGGCGACCAGATTATGTTCATTTGTGCGAAGTACTTGAAGAAGAACAATCGTTTAAACAATGATACACTCGTTACAACTGTCATGAGTAACTTAGGTCTGTATAAAGCAGCAGAAGCGGAAGGTATCCTCAGCAAGAAAACAGCTGTCGGCGACCGTTACGTGATGGAGGAAATGCGTAAGGGTGATTATAACCTTGGTGGAGAGCAATCAGGGCATATCATATTCCTTGAGTATACAACAACAGGTGACGGGATGCTTTCTGCGATTCAGCTTGTTAATATTATTAAAGCTGAAGGAAAGCCGCTGTCAGAGCTTGCTTCTGAGATGGAAATCTTCCCGCAAGTTCTTAAGAATGTAAAAGTCATTGATAAAAATAGTGCGCAAACGAACGAGCGAATTCTCGAAACTATTCGTCTTGTTGAAGAAGAAATGAATGGCCAGGGGCGCATCTTAGTCCGTCCTTCTGGTACAGAGCCGCTTGTGCGTGTAATGGCGGAAGCACCGAC
This sequence comes from Bacillus tianshenii, assembly GCA_020524525.2. Classification (NCBI taxonomy): domain Bacteria; kingdom Bacillati; phylum Bacillota; class Bacilli; order Caryophanales; family Bacillaceae; genus Sutcliffiella; species Sutcliffiella tianshenii. The sequence continues at coordinate 3,492,955 of CP129018.1, forward strand.
GAAGGAATTATGTGAGACGTACGTTGACAAAGTTGTAGCTGTTATTCAAGATGAGCTAGGAATGAAAGAAGAAGCTTAATTTTATTAGTAAAGTTTATGCATAAGTGGTACAGAACAGTCCACTTATGCATATTTTTATATTAGCAGGGAAATTAGAATAGAGATCTTCCTAAGCAAAAGGAAAATTTTTTCTCGTGTATACGGACAAAACAAATTATTCCCTGCCGAAAAAGTAAATGTCGTTGAAATATCAATTGACGCTAATTTAGCAACTAATGTAAAATGTTAATATTGAGTAAAAAATGGGAAGGAGGAAAGTGTAAGCTTTTCCAACTAAAGCGCCTGGGCTATTCTTCGAACGGAAGAAGAGTAGTTGACGAGGAGGAGGTTTATCGAGTCTCGGCGGATACCTCCCGGCTGCACAATCACAGCCGTAAGTTCCTGCTTAAAACAAAGGGGCAACTCTTTGCACAAAGGCAGGGACATGGTGACTAATTATATATTCACGGGGCAAAGAAGGCCCCGGCTTTCTTGCCCCGTACATTAGGAGGAAGAAAGAATTATGTGCGGAATTGTAGGATATATTGGTCATCAAGATACGAAAGAAATTTTACTTCGTGGTTTGGAAAAATTAGAATACCGCGGATATGATTCAGCAGGAATCGCGTTACATGCTGACCACGGTGTTGAGGTTTATAAAGAAAAGGGACGAATTGCAGATCTACGCGCAATTGTAGACGACAATGTTGCTTCTACGCATGGAATCGGACACACGCGTTGGGCAACACATGGTGCGCCAAGCCAAGGAAACGCGCATCCACATCAAAGTGATTCAGCTCGTTTTACAATTGTTCATAACGGTGTAATCGAAAACTATCGCAGACTTCGTGCTGACTACTTATCACACGTAAGCCTTGCTAGTGAAACAGATACAGAGATTGTCGTACAACTCATCGAGACGTTCGTGAACGAGGGTAATAGTGTTGAAGAAGCGTTCCGAAAAACATTGAAAGAGCTGAAAGGTTCTTATGCAATTGCATTATTGGACGCTGAGAACCCTGATACAATCTATGCGGCTAAGAATAAGAGCCCATTGCTAGCAGGGAAAGGCGACAAATTCAATGTTGTAGCAAGTGATTCAATGGCAATGCTTCAAGTAACAGACCAGTTCATTGAACTAATGGATGAAGAAATGCTAACCGTTACACGCGATAGTATCACAATTCAAAACCTTGATGGTGAAGTCATGGAACGTGCACCATTTACTTGTGAATTGGACGAAAATGATATCGAAAAAGGCACATACGACCACTTTATGCTAAAAGAAATCGATGAGCAGCCACTTGTTATGCGTAAGATTATTCAAGAATACCAGGATGACAATGGCAACTTAAAGCTTTCTCAAGATGTCCGTGATGCAATGCAGGACGCAGACCGTATCTACATTATTGCGTGCGGAACGAGCTACCATGCCGGATTAATTGGAAAGCAGTTCATCGAAAAGTTTGCAAAAGTACCAGTTGAAGTGCATGTGGCAAGCGAATTCTCATACAACATGCCGTTGCTTTCTGAAAAGCCACTATTTGTCTATATTTCTCAAAGTGGTGAAACAGCAGACAGCCGCAGCGTACTTGTACAGACGAAGAAGCTTGGTCATAAGGCACTAACGATTACAAACGTGCCAGGTTCAACTCTTTCACGTGAAGCGGATTGCACGCTGCCACTTCATGCAGGCCCTGAGATTGCTGTTGCTTCTACGAAAGCATACACTGCACAGCTTGCAGTTCTTGCAATCCTTGCAGTGGATACAGCACGTGCAAAAGGCCTTGAACTTGATTTCGATCCAATCCAAGAACTCAGCATCGTTGCAAATGCGATGGAAGCTCTTTGTGACCAAAAAGATGAAATGGAATTCATCGCCCGTGAATATTTATCAACAACAAGAAACTGCTTCTTCATCGGCCGCGGAATCGACTATTATGTCGGCCTTGAAGGTGCGTTAAAGCTTAAAGAAATTTCCTATATCCAAGCGGAAGGCTTCGCTGGCGGTGAACTAAAGCACGGCACAATCGCCCTAATCGAAAAAGGCACGCCAGTCATCGCCCTTGCCACACAAGAAAGCGTCAACCTAAGCATCCGCGGCAACGTCAAAGAAGTCGAAGCCCGCGGCGCAAGCGCATGCGTCATCAGCATGAAAGGCTTAGAAGACGAAAGCGACCGCTTCGTAATCCCGAAAGTCCACGACGTCCTGACACCACTACTGTCAGTCGTACCATTCCAGCTTATCTCTTACTATGCAGCCCTGCATCGTAATTGTGACGTGGATAAGCCGCGTAATTTGGCTAAGAGTGTGACGGTGGAGTAGGATTATAAAGAATAGGCTTTTGTACACAACTTAAAAACATTTAAAACACCCACGTTAATTACATTTGTTGTAACTAACGTGGGTGTTTTTTAGAAATTATTTGACCTTTAAAGGTAATATCAGGAGGCTACAATAAACAGATGAAAGTAATATATAAAATTACTTATCCAAACGGTAAGATTTATATTGGAAAAGATTCAACAGATAGTATAAATTATTTTGGAAGTGCAAGCAGTAAGTTGATAGAACAGGATTTTTCAAGGGAAGAAAGAAACAGTTTTACTATTACTAAAGAAATCCTGTGGGAGTCAGAAACAGCTACTGATAAAGAAGTTAATCTTAAAGAAGTAGAGTACATAAAGCATTATAATTCTAATAATCCTGCTATTGGTTACAATCAATGGCCGAGGTTTAAACCAAATTAAATTCATTCCCACATGTTAACAACCCCCAAATCCAGGGAAAACCCTACTAAAACCTCAAATGGAGTGACTTATATGAGCAGTGAACCAATAAGGCAGTTGGAGGATACGGGAAGGGTTGTTATTCCGAAAGAAGTACGGGAAGTGTTAGGGCTTGATGGGAAATCTCTTGCAATTGAGCGGGAGGATGATGGAAAGGGAATCGGTGTTTTTGTAGCTAAGGATAATGGTTCTTATGAGTATGAGAAGGTATTGGATGATGAAGGGCGGTTTATCATTCCGGCGGAGCTTCGTAAGCAGCTTGGTTGGGAGGATGTGAATCAGGTTGAATTTGTCGTGAAGAATAAGCGTGTGATTATACGTGAGCATCTTCCTCAGTGTGCGATTTGCGGGGCAAGGGAGATGTTGCTTGGTGTGAAGCAAGGCTATGTTTGTGAAGAGTGCTTAGGGCTAGGGAATGATAGGACCGTCGATGAGTGGGCTTTGCTTCTAGATAAAGTGATGAACCAATATACAACGTATTGCGAGCAAAGCTTGTCGTTTGAGGATATGGAAGATGTGCATCAGGCGAGGGTGAAAGGACGTCGGATGTCGGCACTCTTGAAGTTCTTACGTGTACCAGCAAGTCATCCAGTATTAGAACGAATCAAGCAGGCACATAAGCAGCTCGGTAAAGTACGGGAGCTGGATGTATTTATTCACGAATTTTCGAAAGCAGCGGAACGAGAAAAGAACGGACATGCTTATCAATCTTTTGCGGAAGCGGCACAAAAGCAACGTAAGAAACCTCGGAAGAAGCTTGCAAAGAACTTGCCGGGCATCATTAATGAAGAGTTTTCTACTGACTGGGAGCGGTTTTTGCAGGAGGAATTGCGAGGCTATGTGCTAGCAATTGATATCGGTGAGCGGCTGGATGAATACGAACAGGTCTTTGAGTCGCTTGTGAAAGAATATGAGAAGGTTATTGAGAAGGAAGGTCGTCATACAAAGCGTGCAATGAAAGCACTGCATGCGGTTCGGATCGAATCAAAGAAATTGCGTTATACCTATCATTATTTGAACAAGTTGAAAGATAAAAATTATAAGAAAAAAGCAAAATATTATAAGCGCTTCCAACGTAAATTTGGCAAAATTAACGATTTAAGAGACTGGCTGAAGCAATTGGATAACCTCCAGAAAGAAGTGGACCTTTCTAAGAAGGAGATAAAGAAAGTTCGAAAGCAATTGCAGAAGGACATGAACGAGCAGGTAGAGCAAGTTGAGTTAGGATAAAGCATAAGAAGGAAGCTTTCCTCTTTGTATTTTAAAGGTGAAAGCTTCTTTTGGTTGTTCTTAATTGCCATCCACCTTATAATATGGTAAAAAATGAATAATTAATGGCGGAGTAGGTGGATGGATGGAAAACAATAACGCGCATTTCTCTCTTTCAATCAATGAACTAAGACAGCATCGCAAGTACCAGGAGATTGACCTATACCGGATGTATAAGACAGAGAACATTTATCGGGATTATCGAGGCTATTATATGTTTGAGATTCATGCGGTTGGGGTGGAACAGAAGTTTTATTTCGAAGAAAGCTATCAATACATGGAACGTAAGCTTCTCCACTTTTATAACCAAGCCAATCAATTATATACGCGAATGCTTCAAATGAAAGATCTATCGGAAAAGCATCTATTTATGGATTTCATGAAAGTCGATTATCAGTTGTATTTGTTGCTTTCCTTTTATACTGGGCAAGAATATCATCCGTTTATGTCTCCGAAGCAGATTAATAGATGGTTAGGCGATCAGCTTCACTTGAATATCTATTGTGAAATTCTATCAAATAAAGAGGAAACACCGCTTGATTCGATTAAGAAAATCAAAGTGCTAACGGGGAAAGCGAACCCTTGCAAGGAATTTGTGCATAAATATAAGGATTTTCAAACGACGAAGCACCAAGGGAATCGCTTGTTTCAGTTGTTGCCATATCGGATGAGCAGCCGAAAAGAGAAATAAATGCTGCCAATTTCAAAAACAAGCTATAATAGAGATGTTGCTTTCGAAATATGTTAGTAGTGAAGTTCTACAACAAAGGAGAAGAAAAAACATGTTTAAGCGAATAAGCAAGTTACTGTTCGTTGCAGTGTTAATCGTAGGCTTTGGTATGACAAGAATTGGGCAAGCTGCTAGCGGGGAAGAAGAAGTAATCAATGAAAAGTTCGGCCCGCCGATTGTCGTCTATGGCGGTAACTTAACGGCTGAGCAGAAAGAAGAAGTACAAAGAATCCTTGAAATAAATGGGGACAATAACATCAAAGAAATTACGGTAACAGGAACTGATGCGGCGACTTATATTGATGGAGACGCTAATTCACGAATGTTCTCCTCAGCAAAGATTACGAGAAAAGATAAGAGCGAAGGGTTGGTAATTAACCAAGTAACCCCTGAGAATATAACAGAAGTAACAAATGAAATGTACAAGAACGCGTTGTTAACTGCGGGAATTGAAGGGGCTCAAGTCGATGTCGTTTCACCTGTTAAGGTAACTGGGCATTCGGCACTGACAGGAATCTACAAAGCATATGAAGCAAGCGGCGGCGAGGAACTGAACAAAGATCGCCTAGAAGTTGCGAATGAAGAATTGAATGTTGTAACAGACTTAGCAAAGAAGGAAGGCCTCGATAAGGAAAAGGCGAGTGAGCTGATTACGGCCATTAAGTCGGAGATGGCTGACCAACAGCCTGTTACAAAAGAAGAGGTTCAAAAGATTGTTGAAGAAGAACTGAAGGCATTCAATATTGAACTAAGCCCGGAAGACCGTCAGCTTCTCATTGATTTATTTGATAAAATGCGTGAGTTGGATATTGACTTTAATAAAGTGAAGACACAGCTTGAAGACCTTTCTTCAGATATTAAGAAGAAGATTGAAGAAGTAGCAGGAGATGAAGGTTTCTGGCAAGGAATTCTTGATTTCATTAATGGTGTGATTGAAGGAATTAGCAATATCTTTAAGAAATAAAGAACACGAACACCGTTCGAATGATTCGGACGGTGTTCTGTTTTGAAGGAGTTGGTGACATGACACGGCAGGTTGTACTATTCATTGCCACAAGCTTGGACGGTTATATTGCACGCCCCAATGGTGATATTAGTTGGCTGGAAGCAGTACAAGGCGAAGGGGATAACGGGTTTGCAGCCTTTTATGAGACGATTGATACCCTCATCATGGGAAGAAAAACATATGATCATCTATTGGAGCTAACGAACAATCAATATCCGCACGCTGATAAGGAAAGCTATGTTTTCTCTTACACAGAGCAGCGGGTCGACTCGAATGTAACGTTTACGAATGAAAATGTGGCGTTGTTTATGGAGAAGCTGAAACAGAAGCAAGGAAAGAATATTTGGCTAGTAGGTGGAGCGGGAATTGTGGAAGCATTTATGGCGGACGATTTAGTTGATGAATTAATCTTGACGACTGCCCCGGTGATTCTTGGAAATGGAATTCCACTGTTCCGTGAATGCATTCCAGAAGGGAAATGGTCATTGGTTGAAAGCAAACGGTTAGGGGAATTTGTGCAAAGTCATTATGTACGTGGATAAGGAATGGGGAATAGAACCTTCATTCTGTTTTTCTTTTTCTTGGCTCCAATCTTCTTAGTAAGCCCGCAGCGTGCAATTGAAAGAAAAGCAATGTCAAAATCATATTATGAAGAAAATCGTTGAAAAACCCAGCGTGAGTCCGTCACACTGGGCTCCATTTACAACATATAACCTAAATCTGATGCAGATGTTGGATAGACGTAGAGGTTTTTCTTTACGTCACTTGTTGTCAGGTTGCATTGCATAGCGGCAGCAAAATGATTAATAAGTTCATCTGCTTCATCACTTAGTAAGTGTGCGCCTAAAATTTTGCCTGTTCCTTCTTCAATTAAGATTTTTGCTGCCGTATTTTTTTGGTTCGTTTGTCGGTACGTAAACCACTTACTTGTGTCGTAGTTATTAGTTTTAAACTTATAGCCTTGCTTTGTTGCTTCTTCTTCTGAGAGTCCGACAGAAGCAAGCTTTGGCAGAGTAAAGGTGCAGGACGGAACAATTTCTTCGGTTGGTGTGCGGTTGTTACCTTCTAATAAGTTCGAAATCACTGAGTATGATTCCATCGCGGCAACGGGAGTTAATGCTCCGCCTTCAGTAGCTGTCACATCACCTGCACCATATACACGTGAATTGCTTATACTCTGCATATACTGGTTCACTTCAATGCCTTTCTTGTCATACTTCACATTTGCTGCTTCGAGGTTCAATCTTTCAATATTCGGCGTTCGCCCAGCACCATGCACAACGAGGTCACAAGAAAGCTCAGACTGCTTTTCGTCTTTTTCTGTTGAAACAAGGTAGCGGCCTGAATCTTCTTTAATTGCTTGTACTTCTGTTGAAAGGTGAATCTTAATTCCAAGCTCTTCGGAATGTTCAATAAGCTTCTCGACCATTTCCTGTTCAAATTGTTTCAAAGGTCGGTCGTTGCGATGAATGATGTGAACATTCGCTCCAGCACGAGCAGCAATATGGGCAAATTCAAAGGAAATATAACCCCCGCCAATGAATACAATCTCGTTTGGGAGTCCATCAAGTTCTAGAAATTGGTCACTGTACGTTAAGTATTCAACTCCGTCAATTGGCAGCTTTGTCGGGCTTGCACCTGTGGCGATTAAAATATGCTTTCCAGTTAATGTTTCATCATTCACTGCCACACTGTCTTCGCTTATAAACTGTGCAGTTCCGTGGAAGGTTGTAATGCCTTTTTTGTTGAAGCTTTGTTCTTTCTTCTCAGGGACATCGTCTGTAAATGTTTTTTTGAACTTCATTAAGTCCTGCCAATTTATCTTAATATCCCCTTCAATTCCGAGCCCTTTCAACCGATTAACACCTTCAATAAATTCCGTCACATGAACTAATACTTTCTTAGGGATACAGCCTCGTAGCGCACATGTACCTCCGTATTCACGTTCTTCAATGATCGCGACGTCCCAGCCTGCTTTTGCACACTTATTTGCAGCGAGTGTCCCAGCAGGACCGGTTCCGATTACGATTAGGTCAAAATTTTCCACCTTATCAACTCCTTTTCCTTCTAGAGAGATTATTCCATTAACGGGGAACGGGTAAACTAACCGCATGAGATTTGTTTCAGGTCTAACAAGAATTGGGTAAAGTTACTTAGACCTATTAATAGGAGTGTGGCGTTATGCAGAGAGCGATGATTATTGTGAACCCTTCTTCTGGTAAAGAGCAAGCAGGAGAATATGTAGAACAAATTGAAGAAGTACTATGGTCGAATGGCTATCAAGTCAATACATTTGAAACAGCACAAGAGTTAGATGCTACGAAATTTTGCCAAGAAGCATGCTTGGAGAAATATGATGTCGTTGTTTCAATGGGAGGAGATGGCACATTAAATGAAACGATTAATGGAATGGCAGGGCAAGAACATCGGCCAACCCTTGGGATTATCCCTATGGGTACGATGAATGATATTGCTCGAGCATTGCATATTCCATTCGAACCTGAAGCGGCAATTGAACTGTTACAAGGTCATCGTACGAAGAAAATCGACCTTGGCAAAGTGAACGATCACTATTTTATGAATATTGTCGCATCAGGGGCAATTGCACAAGCGACATCTCAAGTAACGGTTGAACAGAAGACAAAGCTTGGCCCGTTTGCTTATTTTGCCGAAGGGGTGAAAGCCTTTACGAAAAGAGATTTATATGATTTTAACATTCAGTATGATGATGGTGAGTGGGTTGGGGAAGCATGGCATTTTATCGCCGTATTGACGAACTCAGTAGGTGGGTTCGAGGAATTATCACCAGATGCAGAAGTGAACGATGGAAAGCTGCATTGCTTTGTGATTAAAAATATTACAGTGGCAAATGTTCCACTCCTTGCAGCAGCGCTTGTAAGAGGAGAATTGAAAAACCAGAAAGATGTTGATTACTTCACGACATCTTCAGTTAAAATTTCCTCAACAAATGACTTAGTTGCAAATGTTGATGGGGAAATTGGTGATAGAATGCCACTTACCTTAGATGTGTTACCCCGTCGAATAGAAGTTTTTGTACCATAAAGTGAAATGAGGGAATGAAGTGCCGCGAGTTCTTTTTATTATCGGAATGTGTATGGTTGTGTTGGCTGCTTGCGGGAATGAACAACAGAAAGAAGCTCCAAATGAGGAAACATTCAAGCAAACGGAATCAACAACTGATGTTGAAGTTGTCGCAGAAAATTTACGTATTCCGTGGGAAATAGTCCATATCGATGACACGTTTTATATTAGTGAGCGAGTCGGTTCCATTGTGTCTGTAAAAGACGGAAAGATGAACCGAAAGGATGTAAAGCTTGAAAAATCACTATCTGATCAGCCGGAAGCAGGCTTACTTGGCTTAGCTCTGCCGCCTGACTTCGTAGAAACGAAAGAAGCATTTGCTTATTATTCTTACCGTGAGAATAGCGATGTCTTTCAACGGATTGTGAAAATCAAAGAAAGTGAAGAGGCTTGGGTAGAGACAGGTGTGATCATTGATCAGATTCCTGGTGGGCAATTTCACCAAGGAGGTCGTCTTGAAATCGGACCGGATGGGAAGCTGTATGCGACGACAGGAGATGCTACCGTACCGGAATCAGCTCAAGATTTGGATAGCCTTTCTGGAAAAGTATTACGAATTAATCTGGATGGTTCGATTCCGAATGATAATCCGTTCCCAGAATCATATGTCTTTACATATGGTCATCGCAATCCGCAAGGCCTTGCGTGGAATGAAGATGGTGAATTATACGCGACTGAGCATGGCCCAAGTGGATATGACGAAATTAATTTACTGCAGCCAGGTAAAAATTATGGTTGGCCGGTTATCCAAGGTGATGAAACAGCTCCTGATATGGAAAGCCCGCTTATTCATTCAGGTAAACCATCTTGGGCGCCTTCTGGTATGACGTATCAGAAAGGGAATTTTTATTTTGCAAGTCTGCGAGGTGAAGCATTACGTCGCTTCGATCCGCAAGAAAAGAAGCAGGCGGTCGTTGTAGATGGCTTTGGTCGAATTCGTGATGCACTTGCCACGGAATCAGGGGTTTACTTTATAACGAATAATACTGATGGACGCGGTACACCTGATGAAACAGATGATAAGCTCTTGAAGCTAAAGGAAGCAGAGTAGCCGTATCACAGATTCGTGACACGGCTTCTTTCGTTAATCTTCTAATAATCCATGCTTTTCTCTTAATTCTATCGGAGCCAGCTTAATGATTTGCTGCAGAACGAGCATAAGGATCGTCACATCATCAAGAATACCAAGGACTGCTAAGAAGTCTGGAATAATATCAAATGGCAGCCAAAAGTACCCGACAATGAACAAGATCGATACTGCTTTTTTCGATAGGCTTACCTTCTTTGAAACGAAGAATTCAAATAGAAATGGTAGAAACTTTTTAATATTGAAGATTAAGCGAATTCGTTTAAAAAGACGAATCATCGTTTTTTCCTCCTTATTTTTGAAAGGACATGTTATTAGTAGTTTGCACAGAAACCGCACCTGCTGAAACCTGAATGCGAGGCGGGTTATTCAGTTCAGCTGTCATGATTGTTTGATAATGGTTTTGGATTGTGACCATAAAAGCAATAGCAAAGAAAAGCTTTCTTAACAACGAAAATCGTTTCTCCTTAAAATTAAATTTTTTTAATTATTAAGAAACGATTCATTCTACAACACCGATCACTCGCTTTCTAGAAATAAAAAATGACCTCTACCGATTGGTAAAGGTCATGTTGGACATATAAAAAACCCTTACCAGCAGTAAAGGTCTCGCAAACAACTTGTATCGTTGCCAACAAAGCCGAGGAATTTCTTCCCGAAATGACGACTTTGCTGTAGAGCTACTCCCCTTTATAAAAAGGATGAAGTATGAAATTAATTATAGTATAGAGTTAGGTGAACAAGCAGTCAAGAATTATTTTTTATTAAGGAGGATGGATATGCCGCAAGTACGAGTTCGCCGAATTTATGAGGAGAAAGCGAATGCTGATGGGAAACGTATTTTAGTAGATGGGATTTGGCCGCGCGGTGTTTCGAAGGAAGATGCGCACTTAGACCAATGGATGAAAGAGCTCGCCCCAAGCAGTGAATTAAGAAAATGGTTTGGACATGACCAAGATAAGTTTGATGAGTTCAAACAAAAGTATTTAGACGAATTACAAGAAGACGAAAAACATGAAAAGTTAGAGGAACTGCTTCAAATGAGTAAGGAAGAGCGGGTTACATTACTATATGCAGCGAAAGACCGCGAGCATAACCAAGCGGTTGTTTTGCAAGAGTGGTTAAATAATCAGCAATAGGAGGGATAGATTTGCGCGAATTAGTAGGGAAGTGTGAACAATGTGGGAAAGAAATCTTTTGTTTAGATGGTTTTTTAAATGGAGTCAAAGAAGACGGCAAGCTTCTTTGCTTTGAATGTGATGAGAAAGATGAATAATTGACCTTGTATCGGCTCAATTATTCATCGTATAGATTAGATAAGATAGAACAGTTGCAAAAGACGCCCAAAGAAAATATGGAACAAATAAGAATGATGCCACTCTCGAATGTTTCTTAGCGAGAAAGATTAACAGCAGGGCACTTAGCGCAACAAGAACGCAGTCAATGGTTGCTAGAAGCAAGTCTTTCATCTCAAATTGAAAGAAGATGAATAATTGATTAACGATATAGTTGAAAGAAAGAACGGCCCAAAATGTCTGCACTTGCTTGCTGAACTTTTCTTTCTGGTAGACAAGTGCCCCAGCAAGTGCGATACATGCAAAGAGAATGCCCCAAATGATGCCAATTGTGCTTCCAGATGGTGTCCATGCAGGCTTATTCAGCGCATCATACCAATCACGGTCGACTGGAAACAGAAAGCCGCTAATTGTATACAACCCGTAAATGACTACAAATAAAAGAATTAAGCGAAGCTTCATGATGTCTACCTCATTTCAATACAAAGTTATAGAAATTTTCCCCTTTTTCTTTTTTAAATAAACCACTGAGCTTTCAGTTTGACTTGTTATCTGTATGGGTAGCAATATGGTGGAAGAATGAAAGAGTGGAGGAAAAGAACATCATGAAGAAGCAAACAATTATTCTACTCGCTATTAGCAGTGTACTGATAATGGCAGTGGTCCTTTATCAGCTTATAAATAGCAAGTCTGAGGAGAAGGCAAAACCTAATCAAAAGGAAGAAAAGGTTCAAGTTATTCCTGCAGATTATAATCAATCATCACGTCCGCAATTTCACTACACACCAAGAAAGAATTGGATGAATGACCCAAATGGTATGGTTTATTACAAAGGTAAATATCATTTGTTTTATCAGCATAATCCAAAGGGCAATGAATTTGGGAATATGAGCTGGGGTCACGCGGTGAGTGAGGATCTCGTGCATTGGAAGGAACAGCCTGTTGCCCTCAAGCCAGACGAGCATGGAATGATTTTTTCCGGAAGTGTCGTCGTTGATAAGAAGAATGCAAGTGGGCTGTTTCCGGAAGAAGGGGAAGGGCTGATTGCGTTTTATACAAGTGCAGGAGATACGCAGGATCAGCGAATTGCTTATAGTACTGATGAAGGGAAGACATGGAAGAAGCATGAAGGCAATCCAGTTATCCCGAATCCAGGTATTAAGGATTTCCGCGATCCAAAAGTTGTATGGCATGAGGAGTCAAAGCAATGGGTCATGCTGCTTGCGGCTGGTAAAAAAATCATGTTCTATGGCTCCAAGAACCTTGTTGATTGGAATTATTTAAGCGAGTTTGGCGAAGGAAAAGGAGCTCAAGGAGGCGTGTGGGAAACACCTGAGCTGTTTCACCTTCCTGTAGATGGGAACGAGAACGATAAGAAGTGGATTCTGCAGGTTGATATGAACCCAGGCAGTGTTGCAGGAGGCTCTGGTGGTCAATATTTCATTGGTGAATTCAATGGTAAAGAATTCATATCTGAACAAGAGAATGACGAAATTAATTGGGTCGATTACGGCAAAGACTTCTATGCTGCCCAATCATTCAATAATAAAGAAGGGAATCCGATTTGGCTCGCATGGATGAGCAATTGGCAATATGCTGCTGATTTACCTGTCCAGCCTTGGAAAGGAGCAATGTCCATTCCGAGGGAGGTTTCCTTGAAAGATACAAATGGGAAGGTACAATTAGTACAGCAGCCTGTTGAAGAAATGAAGAAGCTTCGCGGCGAGCTTGTCTACGAAACGAAGAACAAACAGTTAAATGAAAAAATGCCAATGTCAGACTTCAATGAAGAAACGTATGAAATCGTAGCGGAATTTGAGCTTGGGGATGCGAAGGAGTTTGGCTTTCGTATACACCAAGGAAAGAGTGAGGAAACGATTGTAGGGTATGACAACCGGAATCAATTAATTTTCACTGATCGAGTTCGGTCAGGGAAAACGGATTTTCACCCTGAGTTTGCAGGTGTGTACCGGGCACCTGCCCCGCCAATGGAAGGGAACACAGTGAAGCTTCATTTATATGTTGACCGTTCTTCTGTAGAGCTGTTTGCAAATAACGGCCAGAAGGTGATGACAAATCGAATCTTCCCTTCTGATAAGAGCAATGGACTTGAAATCTATGCATTAGAGGGCAGTGTGAAGATAAAATCACTGCAAATCTATAAAATGAAATCGATGTGGAAGAAATAAAGGAGCGGTTCAAGGCCGCTCCTTTTCTAATGGTCTTATTTCGTAAGCCCTAAGTATGTTTTCATTGTTGTAAAGTGCATGCCTTCATGGAAGGAAAGGAAAGCTAGTACATCATTTAACTTCGTAAAGCTTGTTCCGCGAATTTCAAATGGTTTTGTAAGTTCTGTTTGTTCTTTTAGTAATTCTTGAATGGATTGAAGCTGTTTGGTCGAAACTTCTTCAATTTCTTCTACAGTTGGCGGGTCATATTTCCAATCAGCAGGGGAAGTTCCCATACCGAAGTATTCTCTGAATTGTTCTGGCATCACCTTGTTGTATGCCTCTGAATGAGATAACACACTTTCTGCGATAACAATTACATGCCCGGCATTCCAGCGAATCGAGTTGTTAAACCCTTCTGGAACTTGGTCCACTTGTTCTTCTTTAGCTGCATTCAATACTTGGAGAACTGCACCTCTTGCAAAGGAAAAGCCTGATAAAGCCATGTACGAAAATCCCCTTTCAAATAAATTCTGATAATTTCATTTTACGTGATCGCTTATCGAAAAAGCGAACAAAACGAATCACATAATACCTGCTGCTTTAAGAGGACCGAGTGTTGTTAATCGTGTAATTTGCCTCGCCATATATGTTGGAGAATAAGGCATGTCTTGCTTCAGCCAAGATTCCAACAATCCCAAATTCGCAGAAGAAACGTAGTACAGAAGAATATCTTTCGGAATGTCGAGAGCATCTTCGGTCATTTCAAGTGATGCTAGAACTTTGTTTAAATTTGAACGGATTAACAGCAGCAACTTATTTCGGAAAGCAGGGATTCCTCTGTCTCCGAGCATGACTTTATAGAAGTCTGCGTGTTCAGCTACATACGTAAACAAACGCTCAAATAATCGTTCAAGTGACTGCATATTCATAAAGATTTCTTCAAATGACTCTGGTAAAACCGTTTCGACAAGTGCTTCGATAATTTCATCCATGCTCTGCTCCAGCAAATCATATTTATCCTTGTAATGCTGATAAAATGTGGCTCGGTTAATCTCTGCTCGCTCTGTAAGGTCCTTCACTGTAATCCCTTCAAAGCCTTTTTCATTTATTAGTTCAATCAAAGCCTTTCTTAAATAACCGCGTGTTCGTTTGATTCTCGGGTCTAAGGATTTTTCCAACAGATTCACCTGCTTTGTTTGTTTTGTTTAGGAAGAGCAACAAAATTTCCTTCTGTGTTGTTTTGCCAACAGAATAATGATTTTTGTTGGTTGTATTTGTAAATGAGCTTGCTATAATTTTATACAACATAGTGTTGCTTTTTCAACAGAAAGTTGTCTAAATAAATCGTGAGGTGAAAGAAATGAAGACAAAACGATATACTCTTTCTTTCAATGAGATTTCAAAAGATGATTTGGCGATTGTAGGTGGGAAGGGGGCAAACCTAGGTGAGATGGCGCGAGCAGGTTTCCCAATTCCAACAGGCTTCTGTATTACAACGAGAGCGTTCAAAGCTTTCATTCAAACGAGTGACAAAATGGATGACTACTTTGCACAGTTAAACGCGCTTCAAAGCGACGACTATACAGCACTTCAAACAATCGGACGTGAAATAAGAGAGCATTTAACGTCATTACGTATTCCAGAACAATTGCGGGAACAGATTGTTTCAACTTGGTATGAAGCAGGTGAGCAATACACATATGCCGTACGTTCTAGTGCAACTGCTGAAGATTTGCCAACCGCTTCATTTGCTGGACAGCAAGATACCTACTTGAATATAAAAGGAGAAGAAAGCTTGCTTATGCATGTTCGAAAGTGCTGGGCATCGCTTTTTACAGACCGGGCCATTTCGTACCGTACGAAGAATGGTTTCAATCATAAGGATGTTTATCTGTCTGTCGTTGTGCAGCGAATGGTTAAGCCAGAAATATCAGGTATCCTGTTCAGTTCCGACCCTGTTACAGGTAATCGTAAAGTTACTTCCATTGATGCAAGCTTTGGTTTAGGGGAAGCGATTGTATCCGGACAAGTGACAGCTGATTTATATAAAGTAAAAGACGGTGAAATCATAACAAAACAAATTGGCAGAAAAGAGATCGCTATTTATTCTTTGCCAGAAGGCGGAACAAAAACGAGAAGGTTATCACTTGAGCAGCAAGGACAACAAGTGATGACACATGAACAAATTATAAATGCGGCTAAGTTAGGACGAGAGATTGAGAAGCATTTTGGAAAGCCGCAGGATATTGAATTTTGTCTAGAAAAGGGAACGTTGTACATTGTGCAAAGCAGACCGATTACATCGCTCTTTCCACTTCCTGACGTTGCAATGGACCCCTTGAAAGTGTTCTTTTCATTTGGGCATCCGCAAATGATGACACATGCGATGAAGCCGCTAGCCCTGTCTGTATGGCGGACGGTCTTTCCATTTGGGAAAGAGGAACCTCAGCTTGAAAGCAAGGTGATGTTAATTGCAGGAGGAAGGTTATACATCGACCCATCTGAGCTGCTTCGCCTTAAAGGACCACGACAAGTATTTCCGAAGATTATAAGAAATGCGGATGACCGTATTGCTCGAGCGCTAGCGGAAGTAACAAATCGACCTGATTTCAAGAAAAAGCATGCTAATCCGCAAACATTTAAGAAAGTAAGCAAGCTATTACCAGTTGGAACAAAAATCATTCGTAATCTTTGGTTCAAAGATTTAGATACAGCTGTGTCCGAAATTAATGACGCCATGAAAGAACGACTGGCAGCTAGTAAGCAAGCTCTCTCAGAAGTAAACGGAGCTGCACGTATTCGGTTCATTCAACAGGACCTTGGCCATACCTTTACATTTCTTTTTCATCATGTTGTTCATTATTTATATGCAGGGTTTATTTCAGGATTTGTTGTTAAGAAGCGGGCGAAGGAATGGCTGGGCAATGAAGAGATTTATCATACGATCAGCAAAGGCTTACGAGGAAATGTAACAAGTGAGATGGGAATGCAGATTGGCGATTTAGCAGATATTGCCCGGGAAAACAAAGCATTGATTGCCTACCTTGAACAAGCGAAAGATGACAGCTTCTACGAGCAGGTAGCTGAGGTTGAAGGTTCGGAACGATTTGCGGCTGCTTTTCATGAATTTATGGAGCGGTATGGAATGCGTTGTGCTGGTGAAATTGATTTGACATTACCTCGCTGGAGGGAGAAGCCGACATTAATTGTTTCTTCTATCTTAGGTCATATCAAATCTGTAGAGCCTGGCGAGCACCGAAGGCGGTTGAAGGCAAATCAGCAAGAAGCGGAAGAAGCGGCTGAATCGTTTATCACCGAAGTTCGTAGTATGAGAGGCGGAAAGCATAAAGCAAAATCATTAAAGCGATGGATTCAAATGTATATGGATTTAGGTGGTTTGCGTGAGCATCCGAAGTTCCTGCTGATTCAGCTGTTCGACCTTTATAAGGAAGCAATTAAAGAAGAAGCAGATAAGCTTGTAGCGAAGGGAATTATCTCTCAGTGTGATGAAGTGTATTACTTTAATTTGGAAGAGCTGGCCCAGCTTATTGAAGGAAGCTTGCAAAAGCCACAGCAACTAATTCAAGAACGAAGAGAGCAGCATAAATGGAATCAGAAGCTAATTCCCCCTCGTGTGATGACAAGTGAAGGTGAAGTGGTGACGGGAGATCGAAAAGATATTGAAGCGCCACCAGGGTCATACGTTGGGACGCCTGTTTCAGCTGGTATTGTTGAAGGAAGAGCACGTATTGTACTTCGGGCTGAAGAAGCGAGCTTAGAAAAGGGAGATATTCTAGTAGCTCCACATACAGATCCTGGTTGGACGCCACTGTTTCAATCTGCAAAAGCACTAGTGACAGAGGTTGGCGGTATGATGACACACGGAGCAGTCGTTGCAAGGGAATATGGGATTCCAGCAGTTGTTGGAGTAGAAGGAGCAACGAAAGAGATTAAAGAAGGGCAGCGAATTCGTGTAAATGGAAGTAAAGGATATATCGAAATTCTTGAAGATTAACATAATCAATCAGGTTCTACATCTGTAGAGCCTGATTTTTTGCTGGAAATTCAGTATGATAGAGGGAAAGGCAAAGGGGTGTGTGCTGTGGAAAAGAATCAGTTAGTAGAGAAGCTTGGTGTAAATTATCCGATTATTCAGGCACCGATGGCTGGAGGCATGACGACATCAGAATTAGTCGCAGCTGTCTCTAATGCAGGTGGACTTGGTAATATTGGTGCAGGCTATATGAGCGCCGATGCGATTCGTGAACAGATTCGAGATGTGAAGAAGCTGACAGACAAGCCATTTGGCATTAATTTATTTATTGCTGAAACACCAGAGGTAATCGATCAAGAGGTTGAAACTGTATTTGAGTATATGAAGCCTCTCCGTGACGAATTAAATATGCAAGAGAACGTGCCAAAGATCGATGTAGCATCGAAGTTTGAACAGCAGCTTCAAGTGTTGTTAGATGAGGGGATCGCTGTATGTTCATTTACATTCGGGTTACCACCGAAAGAAGCTGTTGACCAATTAAAGGAGCAAGGCACGTATGTCATTGGGACGGCAACAACTGTAGAAGAAGCGATTCAAGTCGAAAGATTAGGACTCGATGCAGTAGTTGTGCAAGGCAGTGAAGCTGGTGGACACCGAGGAAATTTCCTAAGAAGTACGTCAGAAAGTCTAGTCGGATTAATGTCATTAGTACCACAGGTTGCCGATGCCGTGAGTATTCCTGTAATTGCAGCAGGCGGTATTATGGACGGAAGAGGGGTTAGCGCCGCGCTTTGCTTAGGAGCAAAAGGTGCGCAATTAGGTACCGCATTTCTAACATGTAAGGAAAGCGGTGCAAAGCCGGTTCACAAGCAGGCTATCTTAGAAGCAGAAGAAGTGGAGCCAGTCTTAACAACTGCTTTTTCTGGAAAGCATGCTCGCGGCATTCAAAATCGCTTTATTACATATATGGAGGACTTTGCAGGGAATGTTCCGCCATATCCAATCCAAAATACGCTTACAAAAGGGATTCGCAAAGAATCAGGTAGTCAATCGAACAAAGAATACATGTCGCTTTGGTCTGGACAAAGTCCAAGGCTGGCAAAAGATGTGACAGCAAGCGAGCTTATCGCTGAAATTATGAAGGAAGTAGAAAAAATAATAAAATAGTAAAAAAGTTGAAGGCTGCCAAACGAGTGGCCTTCAATTTTCATTCGAAATGATAAAAAATATGATATAGTCAAACAAGATGAGAAATGGAATGACATTCGCAGGAGGAAAGTACAGTGGATTATAATGCTTTTAAAGAGATTGTATTAGGAAGAAGAAGTATTCGAAACTATCAAGATAAAGAAGTAAGTAACGAGGATATACTTGAATTAATTGATTGCGCTCGATATGCACCAAGTGATACAAACTCCCAAACGTGGGAATTTGTCGTGGTGAAAAATAAGCAAAAAATAAAAGAGATTGAAGAGATGACATGGGATGCTCTTCATAAGAGAGCTGAAATTGCGATGGAACAAGGACATAAGAAGCCAGCAAGACTGCTGACGAAATCATTTGGTCCGTATGCTACGGCGTTCTCCAATGCGCCTGCTTTGGTTATCTGCTTAGCAACTCCATATACATCAAAGTTCAGAGAGAAGATCTTTGAACCAATTCAATTCGTATCTGAAGAAGTATGGCGTGAAGAAGGCATCAAAAGCAGTTGTTTAGCTGTGCAAAACCTTATGCTAGCAGCACACGCAAAGGGTTTAGGTACATGTCCGATGACTGGGCCTGTCCTGCTTGCCGAACAGCAGTTGAAAGAGTATTTGAATATTGATGAAGGTAAAACAGTCAATATGGTTGTTGCCCTGGGATATCCAGAAGAAACGCCAAGACAACTGCCACGAAATGATGTTGCACATATAACGACAATTGTGGAATAAAGAAGAGGAGGCTGCACATTGATGCGGCCTTTTAGAATATTTTTTGTAAAATTACTAAATTTAGGTTTAAAGAAGGGTGAAATGGAGAAAATACTTAATACCCCCCCTAATTTTGAATATAGTATAAATTGAGGTCACCAATCTTTTGGTGATTTTTTCTTTTACGTACAAGAAGGCTGGTACATTTTCTGTACCAGCCTTCTTGTAGGTTAGGGAGTTAGTTCTTCTTTCGAATTTCTTTAGCTATTTGTCTATATTTCTTTCCTAAAGCAGCTTTTCTACGATTATACTGTTCAGGGTCGGCGAGATAGGCAAGTTCCTTTTGCAGCTTGATATAGCTTTGGAATCTTTCTTCCGTTAAGTCACCATTCTGTATGGCTTGCTTTACAGCACATTTTGGTTCGTTCTGATGTTGACAATCACGAAAATGGCATGCTTCAGCAAGCTCTTCAATGTCTTGGAATGTGCCAGAAAGTGATGATTCACTGCCCCAAAGCTGAAGCTCGCGCATGCCAGGTGTATCAATGATCATGCCGTGCTCAAGCAGAATAAGGTCTCGGGAAGTTGTTGTATGCCGGCCTTTATCATCCTGGCCACGAATTGTATTAACCATTTGCTGAGCATTGCCGAGCAGTCGGTTTGTTAAGGTAGACTTTCCGACTCCTGATGAACCGAGCAATGCAACAGTTTGCCCTGTTGTAAAATATTGTTGAATTTCATCAAAGCCGTTTCCTATCGTACTGCTAATCACATGAGTGGGAACTCCTAAAGCAATACTCTCAACGCTTTGCAGCTTTTCTTCAATTTCATCGCACAAATCAGCTTTATTTAAAATAATGACTGGGTTCGCACCACTTTCCCATGTCAAAGTCAAATAACGTTCTATTCTTCGTAAGTTGAAGTCTTTGTTCAAAGCATTAACAAGAAAAACAGTATCAATATTGGCAGCAACAATTTGTTCTTCATGTACTTTTCCAGGAACTTTGCGAGAAAAACAGCTTTTGCGAGCCAGAAGTTCATGGATGACGATAGAATCGTTCGGGTCACCCTTTGCAATAACCCAATCGCCAACAGCAGGCAATTCACTTTTCACGAAAGTATTATAATAGAACTTTCCAGAAAGCTTCGCTGTTGTTTCACCATGCTCCGTATAAAGCTTATAAATATCCGTACCTTGTCCGATAACTCTTGCAGGATAGCAAGCGTCATCTTGTTTCTTTAATTGATAGTCTTCTTCGAAAGTAGAAGACCAGCCGAGTTCAGTGATGTTCAATTTGATTCCTCCTAGTATGATAATCAATCGAATAGCGGAGGAATCCTCAATCACATGATGAAATTCATTAAGAGCGAGAATTCCTCCAAGTGTTTGGGATGACAATTTGAGCTACATTCATAAAACACCACTCCTTTTGTAAGATAACCTTAGTTTAATCGGATAAGAGAGCAAAAGCAATTTTGATTTTTTTGTACCTTGTATTAAAATGGGAATATACGACCTTTATGTTTGGAGCGATCAAATGAAAAATATTATCGCATTTATTTTTGTCGGATTAATTCTCGTGTCGATCATTCTGTTCTTTATGGGCAATTATAATGCCGCGTTTGGAGTTGGATTTGTTGTAATGCTAGCAGCGTTAGCGATCGGGAACTTTTTTCAATTTGAAACACGTGAGTTCTTGCACAGAGAATATGATCATAAACGATTTGTTGATCGGTTTAACCGGAAACGATAAGAACGCATGCCTTGGTGGCATGCGTTTATTTTTTTACCATACTAAATCCAGCTGTAGATGTTAGAACGAGAATTCCAAGCAGGGTGGAGAGTGATAGCTCCAGACGTACATCGAATAGTTGAAAGAAGAAGGTGAATACAGGAACAAAGCATATACTCATAATGACAACTAGCGGCTCGCAATATTGAATGCCAAGCTGTAACAAGTAGAGCGGAATAATGACGCCGGCAATACTTACTAGAAGCATCCATTGAAAGTTATTGAGAATGGAGGTAGGAAGAGTGGTAATGCCCCATATACCTGATAAAACGACAATGGCATAAAAGCGATGCGCCATAATCTTTGTTGCATTCCAGCCAGAATTGCTTAGTCGTTTCGAATAAATAGCTGCAAGTACTGCACCTGCTCCGCAGCATACAGCTGCAGCGATCCCTTTTGTAATGTCCTCAAAGGGTAAGTGTCCAAGCCCCGAATGCCCGCTTATAGTTGTCCAATATAAGAATAAACTGCCTATTAATGTAACCGTGCTCAATATGTATTCTTGTATACTAGAACGTTTGCTTGGGTAAAGCCATATCGAAAAGATAAGAGTGAAAAGCGGTCCTAACCCCATCTCGAGAGCACTGACAATTGCAGGTTCGATATATTTAAGGGCAGTATAGAAGCTCATAAATGCAAGCGCAGTGCTTAAGTTCAAGTAGACGAGGTCTTTGTGCAAAAGAGACACTCGCTTTTTTGAGCGAAGGTTAATAGCTTGAAAGGTTATCATACAGAGAAAGAAGCTAAAAAACGTAAAATGAAGCGGCTCAACTTGTTGAACTTTCTTCGCATAGTACACTTGGTTTGCACCCGTAAGAAGAGCAGATGTGATTAAGAAAAGGACACCTAGCTTATGAGTATTTGTGATTGATATTTTGTTTTGGATGTGTTGCTCCATCGTACTGCCCCTCCTTGCTATAATTTTCCGAATTATAACATAGAACTTGATAAAACAAAAAAAGCCGCTATGATAGCGACTTTTTGTTCCGGTTAACGGGTAGAAACAGGGTCCTTCGCCGGGATACGGTCAACAATTGCTTTCCCGATCTCAATTGATGCTGTAGCAGCAGGGGAAGGTGCGTTACATACATGAAGGGAACGCTTCCCTGGGATCATCATGAAATCATCGAGCAGCTTTCCATCACTCATGAGCGCTTGTGCCCGTACGCCTGCTTCAGAAGGAACGATATCTTTTTCTTCAACTTCAGGAATAAGCTGCTGCAGGTTCTTTACGAACAAAGACTTATTGAAGGAGCGGGCCATTTCATTTAAGCCTTCTTTCATATTGCTTCCAGCAAGCTTCCAAAAGGCGGGGTAACTGAGTGTTTCAGCAAGATCGCGCAGGTTAAATTGAGTTTTCTTATAGCCTTCCCGCTTCATACTAAGTACCGCATTTGGACCAACATGAATGTTCCCATCAATCATTCTTGTGAAGTGAACCCCTAAGAATGGGAAGTCAGGGTTTGGAACAGGGTAGATTAAATTTTTCACAAGGTATCTTTTTTCAGGTGTTAATTCGTAATACTCGCCACGGAAAGGAACGATCTTTACATTTGTATGGATCCCGGCAAGCTTAGTAATCCGATCACTGTGAAGCCCGGCACAATTAATTAGAAAGTTACCTTGGAATGTTCCATTTGATGTTTCAACAATAACGCGATCACTGCGTTCATCAATGTTTTTCACTTCTGAGTTGGTGAATATTTCGTTATCATTTTCTTGAATAATTTCAGCGAATTTCTCAGTTACCTCTTTATAATCAACAATCCCTGTGCTTGGTACTTTAATTCCAGCTAGACCATTCACATGGGGTTCAATTTCATGAAGCTCCTCTTGGTTAATCTTCGTAATATCAAGCCCATTTTGCAGTCCACGTTCATAGAGGTTATCTAAGCGTTCGATTTCGTCTTGGTTGGTTGCGACAATCACTTTCCCACAGATGTCATGGGTAATATCATGTTTCTTACAAAATTCAGCCATAGAACGGCTTCCGGCCTTAGCGAACTTTGCCTTGAAGCTCCCGGGCTTATAGTAGATACCAGAGTGGATTACACCACTGTTTCGGCCTGTTTGGTGGGCGGCAAGCCCTTTTTCTTTTTCAATAATTGCAATTCTTGCATTCGGATAACGACGTGTTAAGGCCATTCCAGTTGAAAGCCCAACAATTCCGCCTCCAATAATTAAATAATCGTACATGGGGAATCCTCCTTACTTGGCGAAGCTTCCTCTCTGGCGCAGTAATTCGCGGTGCAAGTTCGGATTTCGTTCAAATGCTTCTCTTCCATGCATCCAAAAGGTATTATTCAGCATAACGAGATCGCCAGGAGGAAGTTCAAGTCCAATGGTTGATGAATCATTTTCGAGAGAGTCAGACATCTCTTGTAAGTATTTTGCTTGTTCAATTGTTTCTGGAAAAGCGAACTGATCAATAAAGCACATACATGGTGCGTTATTTTGTTCGAAGAATGTTTGGCGATACACGGTTTTGGAAACATTCTTACTTGGCGGTGCTTGATATTTAAACTTATATTTCGCTAGGGGGTGTTTGTAAAACTTATTAAGCTCTTCCCAGTCATCAAGGTGAAGTAACCTTGATCTTCCGCCAACTGCATTTTCTTCGGCAAATTTCATCATTAGCAGCCAATCTGTTTGCTGTTCTACAAACGTGCCATCTGTATGAAGAGTGAATAAACGGTATGCTTGACGAAGGTAAGAATCACTGTCATCCGTATGTTTGACAGTAAAGCGAGCATAGAAGGTCCCTGTCATCGCATCAAAGTTTGGTGTGCCGATAAGGTGGGTTAGGGCTGTAGATAATTTAATGTAATCCTCAGGATCTTCCGTAATGTCTTGCACACCAGTTGTAAACCCGCCTGTTGCTCGATCATTCAGAATACTGCGTAATGTGTTCTGCAGCTCTGGACCTGTTGCTTTCAATAATTGTTCAGCAACGAGAAAGCGTGTATATGGGACATATTCAAGGCTTTCGCTGCTATAGTTTTGTGTTCCTTCAATGAAAGCTTGAATGGCTTCTTTCTGAAACTCAATTTGATACAGACGGTCATGCTCAGGGTGTTCTTTCACTTCAAAGCCATTGTATTTTTGAAGATGGTCTTTCTTTAACTCTACGACATTATTCATCGTAATCCCTCCAAAAAATGTTTTGTTTACATAAAAGATAGTAGTAAAGCCAGTTAAATCAAGTGATGACGTAACTGGCCTAGTAAGAAGGTTAGTGCTTTTCTACTGAACTGGTACTTCGATATCAAGAAGAGGTGGGTATTGCTGGGACCCGAAGATATCACCTTCTCCTGGGTCGCCACTTGGAGCAAAGCGACGAATTGTAAATTTAATCGCGTTGGCTGGATCAAATTCAACAAAATCTGTAATGAGTTCTTCTTCTATATTGTAAAGGGCGGCTATTGACTCTCGGTTAATTGAGCTGCTGTTCTTCACCATTTCGTATGTTTCTTTTTCTTTGAAGATAATATCAAACGTAATTTTATCGGTCCCGGCATTTTTACTTCGTATCGTTTTTGCTAGTTCATTTAGCGTTTTTGTTTTCATTTTGAGTCCTCCTTTATACTTTTGCTGGCTCTCCGACTGTTGTAATTCTTACATCAAATAATTCAAGAGGGTCTTTTACTGGAATAGTATGATTTAGTGTCCAAGAGTAGGAAGCTGTTGCTGGTAAGACATCATCAACAACAAATGCTGCAGTTCCAGCTGTTCCTTTGACCTCTGGAAGACGAGCATAGAAAATTTGGCGTGTTCCGAAAAGGGTAAGGGCTTCGGCTTCTTCTGCTGTTTCTGCAATACCTTCTACAATAATGCATAACTCATGAGATTTAATTTCTTTAACAGGCTCCAATTCGCCCATGACACCGTTTTTGCCAAATACTCTGAAGCTGATTTGGTAGTCTTGGTCTTTGAATTCTTCGGCAACTTGCTCTTCGGCCATTTCGATTACTTTATCAATGTTTTGAATGGTGTATGGGTCGCGGACGCCGGCAATTCCGATATATTTATCTCCGTTCTTTCCAGACCCTTCAAGCTTAACTTTCACATCGCCCTCCACAGGGACAAACTCCATACCTGTAATTCTTGTTGTTTTCTCGTCGTATTGTTCATATTTGCAATTGGTCATATCAAGCATGCCACCGGCAACGTATTCGTAATAAGGGTTTGCGCGCTCATACATGGCATGACCTGCAACAGATGCAATCGTACAGCGTTGGTCTGGATGCATGGCTGTCACTTTGACATCTTCATGTGTAATCGTCCCCATTACACTTTCTTTTGCCCCGTACGGTTCCGCACAGAAGGATGCACATTCTAATACTTTACCAAGATAGTATGACTGCGCTTCCGGAAATCCTTCTCGAATAGCAGGGGCTGCAAAGATTGCGCAATCACTAGAGCGCCCGCCGATAACGACATCTGCTCCCATATCGAGTGCCTCAATAAATGGATGAACCCCAGCAACCGCTACGATACGTTCAGTTTTATCGACTTCCTCTTGTGTCAGGTTAGGGCGTTCATCTAATCCTTCAATGACGATGTTTTGGTCCATTCTTTCTTTTAAGTCTTCCTTATCTACTTCAGAGTAGAAGTAAGCTATTTTGAATGGAGGAAGGTTATGTTCACGGGCAATTTCTTTTATAAGCTCAACATACATGTCGACACGGCTGTTTGAACCAGAGTCACCTGCTGAACCAACAAGCATTGGGACATGTTGTTCTCTTGCTGCAAGGAGCATAAGCTCTAAATCATGTTTCTGCCATTTGCGCATGCTAACTGAACGGTCAGCGCCAAGTGCAGTAGCACCGATATCATCACTACCAGAATCACAGCAGTAGTAATCAGGCTTTGTTGCAGCAGCTATCTTAAAGCTTTCTTCTTTTGTAGGTGCAAATCCTAAGTGGCCATTGGGGCACACAATGCGAAGTTCTTTTTTCATAACAAGTTCCCCTTTCAAATCTGTTTTGAACATAACATGTTATAACCAGTTGAGATGAGTATAAGACAATTTATTTTGATTGTCAATTCTGAAAATTAAAAAAGTTGAGCTCTTTTATTCAGAGCTCAACTCATTGTTCTTGTAATAAAGAATTTATATTTGTCGCCTTTATAGTAGGAAGTACGGTATTCAATCGGCCTTTTATCTGCATAGATGAGCGAAGTGACTTTGAAGATAGAGGTTACCTCATCTAACTTTAAAACTTTTGAAATTCGCTCATCAGAGAGAATAGCTTCAAATGTTTGTTCACTATGTGTAGGGGAGATGTCTAGAATCTTTTGATACAAGTCTAATGTTGAAAAAGGCTGATTTGCTGCCTTTTCTTTCTTCGCTGCATCAATTAATAACTCCCCAATATCGAGCGGAAAGAAACTATCATAGAAGACAATTGGTAACTTGTCGCCATAACCGACTAGTTGTAAATTTGCTAGCTTGTTCATCATTGGAACATTTAATAGGGTAGATAGTTGAAAATCTGTCACAATCGTGTCTGCTTTTACAATATCAGTGGAAGCGACAAGACCTTGCTGGGAAAGAGTAGATTGAAAGCTGTTGACCTTGCTCAGCTCTTGTTTAATCGTTGGGCTTGCCACAAATGTTCCTTTGCCGTGTGTGCGGTATAACAGGCCTTCATTCACTGCTAGGTTAATGGCTTGTCTCACCGTAATCCTACTGATGCCGTAATCTTGTCCAAGTTCTCTCTCTGAGGGAATTTGCTGTTCAGGCTTTAATTCTCCTTTCTTGATCTTATCTGCTAGTAAGTCCTTCAATTGTATGTAAAGTGCGGTTGAACTATCACGATTCAAGCTCATCGATCATCACCAACTATTCTTTAAGATTTCGAAGTTATTATAACAATATTTGGTTATTGCTTCATGGTACCATAAAATACTATAAATATATTATAAATAATTATTTGATAATTTAAAAAAATCTGATATAATTCATTGTAACATAACATGATATAACCAGTTAATCGGAAGTAGTTACTCGTCTCTATGGCCTATTTTACGCGAATATCTTTTTATTCTCAACAGATATGAAAACGCTTTAATGGAGGTGTGCAAATGGGAATCCCTTTGCCAATGTTCTACTTAGCAGGATTAATTGTGTTTGTTGCCGTTTTGTTTGTTGGATTTAAGAGACCGATGTATGAGGTGATGTCGTTAGCGTTTTTCTTCATTATTATCATCTCGGGGCAATTTGATTTAATGTGGTCGTCCTTGCTTTATCCATCAACAAGTAGTTTATTCTATGCCATATTTGCCTTCATGGTAGTGGCAGTGTTGTTTGACGCAACAAAGGTTGTGCAACGAATTATTAATTTAATGTTAGCGGTTGTTGGTAAGTTTAGGGGAGGAGCAGGCTATGTTTCTCTTCTAGGAAGTACATTTATGGCCTCGCTTTCTGGGACTGGCCCAGGAAACGTAGCGGCAACAGGTGTATTTACGATTCCAACGATGAAGAAAGCTGGGTATCCTGCACCGTTAGCTGCGACAACAGAAATGTCAGCAAGTATGCTTGGTAATATTATCCCACCGTCAGGCATTGTTCTTCTCACTTTCGGTATTTTAAATGAAGTTCAACCTGGAAGCATTACACTAAGTCAGTGGATCGTAGCTGCTTATGGAATTGGTTTATGGTTTTTTGTACAACGTTGGCTTACACTATGGGCATTTTGTAAGTATTACAAAGTAAAGCCAATTGCAAAGACCGACATTCCAAGCTTCCAAAAAAGTCTCCGAATTGGTTGGCCGGCATTGATTTTACCTGCCTTAATTTTCGTTCCGTTGCTTGCAGATGCTCAATTTAAAGATTTCATTACTGCACGAATAGGTTCTGGTGGAGCAGAAGCATTTTCCTCATCTGTCTTAATGTTCACCCCTGGTATAGCTGGAGCTTATGCCATTGGTATCGGGAAAAAGTCTTTTTTCACATCTTCCCGTTCTCACCTTAATCAAATTGTTACGGTATTTAAAGAGTCCCTTCCGAAGGTTGTGCCAATCGGTGTAACGATTTATATGGCATATGCAACATCAAAAGTTTTCGCTGGTATGCAGATGGAACAAGTAGTCCGTGATTGGTTCGTTTCAATGGGAATGACAGTTCCGATGATGATCGTATTGTTACCATTATTTTTCATGGTTTTAGGTATGGTTCTACCAGGCTCAGCCCAAATTGCAATCTTAGGAGGAGCGATGATTGCTGCATTTGGAGCGTTAGGTGGAGATCCTGTCCTATTTGCGATTATGCTTCCTGCTATGACAGGAGCACTTGAAGGAATGACGCCGCCTCTTGCCTTAGGGCTGTTCGTCGCCATGGGTATTGCTGGTTCAGGCTTTAAGGAAACGTCTAAGCTTGCGGTTATTTGGATATTACTGCATGTCATTTTAAGCATTATCTTGTTAACAGGCTTATTGCCGATTTTTGGACTATAATCTGGAGGTGTTTCGATGAAAAAAGAACTTACAAATGTATTGGAAAATCTGTATGGATGGGTTGCATTTTTAACGATGGCGCTTGGTGTGCTGACAGCAGGATTGTTTGCTGTATCCTTTGTTATTGGAGGGGGAAGTGGTGAAACGATTGCTGTGTATGCAGGCCAAATCATGAGTTGGGGTATCCGCCTCGCTGCGGTTGCAATGATTATCGGGCTAGTCAATACGTATGTGAAGAAAGAGCACAGCTTAACACTTGGGTCAGAGTCAAAGTCTGCTGCAAGTGAAGAGATTGATGAGGCATATTCTGATATGGAGGAAGCATTGTAAGATGAAGCCATGGATTGGTGTAACTATGCATGTGGATAACGGAACAGAAGAGGACTTATACCCAGGTCACTCCTTGATGTATGTAGAGCGTGATTATATTCAGACATTAGAAGAGCATGGAATGCATCCGATTCTTCTTCCTGTTCTCAAAGACCCTAGTGAAGTACAAGCTTACCTTTCGAAGCTAGATGGATTATTAATGAGTGGAGGCGGCTACTTAAACCTTCACAAAAAGCTTTCACCGACGTCTAGGTTAAGTGAAACAGGAAATGAGCGTTTTGCATTTGAAATGACCTTACTTAAAGAGGCATTAAAGCTAGATATGCCAGTGCTTGGTGTGTGCCGTGGTATGCAAATGTTAAATGAAGCGTTTGCTGGTACCCTGCGAAACTTAACCAGCGCAGACCATCATCAAGAAATAAAAGGATTAGATGGCGCTGTCTTAATGCATGAAATTGTCCTTGAAGAGCAAAGTAAATTAGCACGAATCATTGGACGGGAAGTAATTGGTGTAAATTCAAGGCATCGTCAGGTTATCGATCAATTAGGAGAAGGGTTAAAGGCAGTCGGCCACTCTGTTCCTGAATACTATATTGAAGCAATTGAGAGCGAACAACACTCTTGGGTATTTGGCACACAGTTCCATCCCGAGCAAATTTATTCTCGAGAGCAACGCTGGTCCTATTTGTTTCAGGAAATGCGAGAGGCTGCAATACAATACAAATCAAATGTAGTGGTGGATGTAAATTAGAAAAGCGCAGAGGCAATTTGAGCCTCTGCGCTTTTTCTTTAGGATGCTTCTTGTCGAATAATGACTTCAACTAATTGTCTAGCAACGCTTGCGCTGGACATTGGGTTTTGACCTGTGACAAGCAAGCCGTCTGTAACGGCAAAGTCTGTCCAATCATCACCACGAACAAATTGGCCGCCTTTTTCTTTCAACTTGCTTTCAAGTAAGAATGGCATTTCATCTGTTAATTTCATGCCTTCTTCTTCTGAATTCGTGAAGCCGTTGATTTGCTTGCCTGAAACGATTGATGCACCATCTTCAAGTGTTGCATTCACTAAGCCTGATGGGCCGTGGCAAACAGCTCCGATCGGCTTGTTCTTACGGGCGAAGTCTGAGACAACCTCTGTTAATGTTTCGCTTTGTGGAAAATCAAACATTGTGCCGTGACCGCCTGGAAGATAGATTGCATCATAATCATTTAGGTTCTCGACTTTAAGTTTTGGTGTATTTTTTAGTTGTTCTTTTGCTTCATTGAATTCCGGCTGTTCTTCTTCTGGAAGACTGTTCGGATCCAATGGAACTTTCCCGCCAGAAATGCTGACAACATCTACATCAAGACCAGCATTTTTGAATTCATTATAAGGTACGGCAAATTCTTCAAGCCAAAGACCTGTATTTTTGTCGGCTTTGCCGTTAATTTTACTTTCACTTGTTGTTACGATAAGAACACGCTTAGACATATTGAAATTCCTCCTTAATAGTTGGAACTCTAATTACAGTGAATAGGATACTATGTGGATATAATTGTTTCAAAAAATGTGCTCAGCAGTTTTGAAGGTGTAACAGTACGTTCTATTCCTTTTTCTCTGCACTTTTAAACGGAAAGTAAGCGCTTTTAAAACGGAAAAATCTGAATAAGGTTAATTCTATTGGTCGAAAGGAGGAGATCGTTTAAGATGATAAATTATGCAGATATTTAGGAAAGGTGGGAAAGAGGAATGTCACTTATTTCCTCTATTGAAAAGATAAATGAAATCCTCTGGGGGCCAATTATGCTGCTTCTTTTATTAGGAACAGGTGTCTGGTATACCTTTCAGTTGGGATTTCCACAATTAACAAAGCTTTCGACAGGCTTTAAAGAAGTGTTTGCGCCAATCTTTCGGAGCGAAGGGAAGCAGTCGGAAAGCGGGATTTCTTCCTTTCAAGCTTTGGCTACGTCAATTGCTGCCCAAGTAGGGACCGGAAACCTTGCGGGTGTGGCAACTGCAATTGCGGCCGGTGGACCTGGAGCGATCTTCTGGATGTGGGTTAGTTCGTTCTTTGGAATGGCTACAATCTTTGCTGAAGCTGTCCTTGCTCAAGTGTATCGCGAAAAGCGTGACGGTAAGTGGAAGGGCGGACCTGCTTATTACATACGAAATGGTCTCGGTAACCGTTTTTTAGCAGGTTTTTTTGCTGTTTCGATTATTTTAGCACTTGGCTTTATTGGGAATATGGTGCAATCAAATTCGATTGCAGCGGCATTTGACCAAGCTTTTTCCGTTCCACGATGGTTAATTGGAATAATTGTGGCGATGTTTGTAGCGTTTATTATCTTTGGTGGAATTGAACGAATTGCTTCATTTGCAGAGAAGGTTGTGCCGCTAATGGCTGTCCTCTATATGGGAGGAAGTGTTGTCATTGCTGTTCTTTATGCTGATCAGCTGGCAGCAGCATTTTCATTAATTGTAAGTGCTGCTTTTCAAACAGAATCAGTTGCAGGTGGGGTGTTAGGTGCCACAATTAAGGAAGCGATCCGCTATGGGGTTGCTCGTGGCTTATTTTCCAATGAAGCTGGAATGGGCTCGACACCACATGCTCATGCGGCTGCTGATGTCTCGCACCCGGCAAAGCAAGGCTTCGTAGCAATGATTGCAGTTTTCATTGATACAGTGATTATTTGTACATTAACAGCACTTGTTATTCTTGTGACAGATGCCTATCAAACGGATCTTACAGGCATCGCGTTAACGCAAGAGGGTTTTACACGTGCGTTTGGTTCATTTGGTTATCCGTTCATTGCAATTTGCTTATTATTCTTTTCATTTACAACCATTCTCGGTTGGGCTTATTTTGGCGAGAATAATGCAGTATACTTATTTGGTGAGCGGAGTCTGCCGTTATATCGTTCAATTGTATTAGTTTTTATCGTCCTCGGAACATTAATTGAAGTTCCAGTTGTATGGCAGCTTGCTGATACATTCAATGCGTTAATGGTACTTCCTAACTTAATTGCATTACTTCTTTTAAGTAAAGTTGTAAAAAGTGTGTTTCGCGAACTTTAAGATGAACGCCGCTTAATCCGATGGGTTAAGCGGTTTTTTTATAGAGGATTTGGGGTGAGTGATATGGAATGTTATGAGGAGAAAGTTTGTTTGCTAAAGAGAGAAGGGAATAGAAGAGGCGAAATGAAAAAAAGGAGGACACAGCATGAAACCACACATCCAAGCTTTTGTATTTGATGCCTATGGTACACTTTTTGACGTTTATTCAGTATTTGAAGAGCTAGAGAAAATCTTCCCGAAAAAAGGCCAACAAATTAGTGAAACTTGGCGGCAAAAGCAAATCGAATATTCTTTCTTACGTGAAATGATGGGCCGTTATCGTCCTTTCTCAGGGGTCACAAGGGATGCACTCCGCTTTGCGTGTGAACAAGCAGGAGAAGAATTGAATAATGAGATAGAAGATAAACTGTTGCAGCGTTATTTAGAGCTGGATATTTACCCTGAAGTGACAGAGGTTCTTTCACAGTTAAGTGCGAAGCGGAAAGCGATTTTTTCAAATGGTTCGCCTGATATGTTGAATCCGCTTGTAGTGAAGTATCAATTAGACGAAGTATTAGATTCTATTATTACAGTGGATGACAAGAAACGTTTCAAGCCTGTGCCAGCTTCTTATACCTCAGTGTTAGAGAATCTTAGTGTTAAGCGTGATGAAGTATTATTTATGTCGTCAAATCCGTGGGATATTGCTGGAGCGAAAAGCTTTGGCTTCAATACAGCCTGGATTAATCGTGCAGGTAAAGTAATGGATAAGCTCGGACTTGACCCTGACTATGAGTATGGAAGCTTAGAAGGTATTTTAGAACATATTTAAACGAACAGCGCCGTTTAGGAATATAAAGCGGCGCTGTTAATTTATCAAAAGGTGGGAAAGCGTGTGGATTTTGTAATGAACGTATTAATGGTAATCGGCATCTTTTATTTTTCGATTTTCGCCATCTATATCCTCTCCCGCTTTCGGAAATAAGCTTATACACGATGGGTGTACTGTGGTAAGGTAATTCGGAAATGGGTACCGTTTTTACTACTAGAGATAATTTCGATATCTCCTCGGTGTTCAAATAATACCTTCTTGCAAAAAGAAAGACCGATGCCCATTCCTCTAGACTTAGAGGAGATAAAAGGTGTAAATATTTCATTCCATTTATGCCGGGGAATACCGTTTCCTGAATCGATAAAGTCTACAAGTATCATTTCCTGTTGATTTCGAACACGAATTTTTAATTTTTTCAGCTTACAATTTGGCTGAGTTGCTTCTATACTGTTTTTAATCAAGTTAACAAATACTTGGTGCATGTACGTATCGTTCATGAATCCCCAAATTTTCTCCCGTTGATTGAACTCTACTGTGTAGCCGTTTTCTTCTATTTCGTGCTTCGTGAGCTGAAGTGCTGTATGAATAACTTTGTGTACTTCACATATCTTCATTTCAATTTCCTTGCTTGTAAGAAAAGAGGAATAACTGTTAACGAGATTTTGGAGCTGATGATGGCCGAGTTCCAAGAAGTCCATCCACTCCGTCCCTTTCGAATCAAAGGTCTGCGTCTTTTTCAATAGCTTCGAATAGCCTTGAAGCATTGTTAACGAATTTTTCAGCTCATGAATAAGTGTCGATGTTAAAGTCCCCATATAGTCAAGACGTTGCTGTCGTTCAACGAATTTTTGATAATCATTCAAAATATGGTGTTGCATCTTCAAGAAAGAGAAAATAACAATAACAGAAAATAAAATCACACCAAAACTGCTAATAAGAAGCCCTGTTTCTGGAATAAAGTTAAGTGAACCTGTTACAAAAAGAATAAACGTACTTCCCGAAAACCGTTTCATGAATTTCCTTAAGTGAGGATGGTAAACGTGAGCGGCTCTGATACATAAACCTATATTCATAACTAAAAACATAAAAACCTGTATCTTAAAAATGAATGCTAAGCTTCCGTACTCTGGGAAATAAAAAGAAAGCCCTCCTGAAGA
Source organism: Bacillus tianshenii (assembly GCA_020524525.2). Taxonomy (NCBI): domain Bacteria; kingdom Bacillati; phylum Bacillota; class Bacilli; order Caryophanales; family Bacillaceae; genus Sutcliffiella; species Sutcliffiella tianshenii. The sequence continues at coordinate 3,526,951 of CP129018.1, forward strand.
AGACCCTATTGTATGGAGCGTTAAGCTTCTGATATCATACGGCGTCCAATTAATGACGTAAACAAACAAACTCCAAATAAATATGACGACAAGTGTCGTCCTGCTCATGAAAAAGTCAGTAATTCGAATAAAAAAAGGTGCTCTTTCTTGATGTTCTACTCGGTCTTGGAGTGAGCAGGTGTAGGCAATATAAAATAACAAAGGAACAATCATTATTGGTCCTATACGGAGAATCTTAAATAGTCTTTCTATTAATTCAGCTGAAAAGAAATCACCCATATAAAGAACTGCAATTCCTACTTGCCAAAGGGTGGTAGCCCCTAAAAACAATAAAATTGCAATAGATATTCTTGAATATGGAAAAAGGCGCCACATCCCAGCGGCTAAAATAATTGGCAAAAGCCCTATCATAACAAGTAATATTGCTACCAAGCCCATAAACTCACCCTTTACAAGTACTCCCACTTATTATAGTGGTTATACTATGAGTATGCATAGCTTTGTTTATTAATAATTATTTGCCTATTTTTCAAAGGTGAAAACCCCTCGCTTTTGACGGCTAGGGCTGCGTTAATCTTCGAATGTTCCCCGAATCACTGCTTTTCCCTCAGCGACCATTGTTTTGCCTAAAGCGATGACAGTATCAATCTCAAGTGATTCACGATCAAGTAGAACGAGATCAGCATCATTGCCCTTGATGATTTGACCTTTCGTCTTAAGCTTCAAAATTCGTGCTGGATTTGATGTAACAGCTTGTAATGCAGTAGCAATCGGAACACCTTCCTTTAAGACTGCTTCACGAAATGCTTCATATAATGAACGTACTTTTCCAATTTGCATACCGATAAGTTCACCATTTGAATCAAAATCTGGCAGGCTCGCTTGTCCATCTGATGTAAACGTTATTTGTTCAATTGGAACGCCTTCTTCAAGCATAATCCTTAATGCTTTGCTGCTTTTGACTTCGCCTTCCTCCAGAAACTTCGGTATTGTGCTTGTCGTAAAATCAACAAATCCTCCTTTTTTTGCAAAAGCAATGCCAGCCTCGAACAAATAAGGATTGCGATTGATATGCGTAGGGTGGAACTGCTTAATGGGGATGTCTGTTTCTTCTACGACCTTTTCAAGCAGAGAGAGGGTATCTTTACTGTCTCCAACATGAACATTCACAATACCAGCCTTGCCTGACAGCATTCCTCCGACTCGTGCTGCTGCGGCCATCTTCGCGAATTCTTCTAAAGTAGGCTGTGAGGAGCGGTGGTCTGAGATAGCAATTTCACCAACACCGATAATTTTATCAATTAGAATAAGGTCATCTTCGATTTTTCCTGTTACGGTGCGAATTGGTAGTTGATAAGATCCTGTGTGTACAAAACAACTAATACCTTCTTCTTCAAGGGCACGTGCTTTTGCAATTAAGTCAGGCATTGTACGAGTCGTTCCGTCAGTTCCGATTACTCCGACAAGCGTTGTTACCCCGCTTAATGTTGCATCTGTCAGCTTGATTTCGGGTGTTCGCGTTTTAAAGCCACCTTCTCCGCCGCCGCCAATAATATGAACGTGTGAATCAATTAGGCCTGGAACTAAAACCTTTCCAGCTCCGTCAATTATGTTTATTTCAAATTGTGTAGGAGGTTCAATTTTATCTTCAATTGCTGCAATCCGTTTGTCTGCAAGTAAAATATCTTTTTTGCCTAAGTAGTGTGGAGTATAGACTTCGGCATCTTTAATAAGAGTAAGCATTGGTGAAACTCCTTTCATTTAAAGCATATAATCCTTGCTTTATTGTAATTCAATATAAATATGACACTGATAATACCTTCTGATAGATCTGTTGTAAAGAACTGGCTCAAGTGAAAGGAATGAAGGTTATTCCTCTTAAACGATACTTGCTTTTTTTCTGTTAATAAGTAAGATAGTAAAGGCGGTCAATAAAACCTTAAGTAAGCCTTTGAAATATTTTTAATAAAAGCTATTGACTTCTTGCTTGGTTGTCCGTATAATTCTAAATTGTCGCCAACAAAAAAACGGTGGCAAATAAGAACGGCTTCAAAAAAATAAAAAAGTTGTTGACGTGATTAAGCAACTTTGTTATTATAAAGAGGTCGCTTTGAGACAGAATGTTCTTTGAAAACTGGACAAAATAAACATGCTTTACGAGCAAGTTTCAAATTTTTTTCGAACTTCCATTTGGAAGCTTATCGGAGAGTTTGATCCTGGCTCAGGACGAACGCTGGCGGCGTGCCTAATACATGCAAGTCGAGCGGATGAAGGGGAGCTTGCTCCCTGGATTCAGCGGCGGACGGGTGAGTAACACGTGGGCAACCTGCCTGTAAGACTGGGATAACTCCGGGAAACCGGGGCTAATACCGGATAATCAAGTGAACCGCATGGTTCGCTTGTAAAAGACGGTTTTGCTGTCACTTACAGATGGGCCCGCGGCGCATTAGTTAGTTGGTGGGGTAACGGCCTACCAAGACGACGATGCGTAGCCGACCTGAGAGGGTGATCGGCCACACTGGGACTGAGACACGGCCCAGACTCCTACGGGAGGCAGCAGTAGGGAATCATCCGCAATGGACGAAAGTCTGACGGTGCAACGCCGCGTGAACGATGAAGGCCTTCGGGTCGTAAAGTTCTGTTGTTAGGGAAGAAGAACAAGTGCCGGAGTAACTGCCGGCACCTTGACGGTACCTAACCAGAAAGCCACGGCTAACTACGTGCCAGCAGCCGCGGTAATACGTAGGTGGCAAGCGTTGTCCGGAATTATTGGGCGTAAAGCGCGCGCAGGCGGTTTCTTAAGTCTGATGTGAAAGCCCGTGGCTCAACCACGGAGGGTCATTGAAACTGGGGAACTTGAGTGCAGAAGAGGAGAGTGGAATTCCACGTGTAGCGGTGAAATGCGTAGATATGTGGAGGAACACCAGTGGCGAAGGCGACTCTCTGGTCTGTAACTGACGCTGAGGCGCGAAAGCGTGGGGAGCAAACAGGATTAGATACCCTGGTAGTCCACGCCGTAAACGATGAGTGCTAAGTGTTAGGGGGTTTCCGCCCCTTAGTGCTGAAGTTAACGCATTAAGCACTCCGCCTGGGGAGTACGACCGCAAGGTTGAAACTCAAAGGAATTGACGGGGGCCCGCACAAGCGGGTAGCATGTGGTTTAATTCGAAGCAACGCGAAGAACCTTACCAGGTCTTGACATCCTCTGACCACCCTGGAGACAGGGCTTCCCCTTCGGGGGCAGAGTGACAGGTGGTGCATGGTTGTCGTCAGCTCGTGTCGTGAGATGTTGGGTTAAGTCCCGCAACGAGCGCAACCCTTGTCCTTAGTTGCCAGCATTCAGTTGGGCACTCTAAGGAGACTGCCGGTGACAAACCGGAGGAAGGTGGGGATGACGTCAAATCATCATGCCCCTTATGACCTGGGCTACACACGTGCTACAATGGATGGTACAAAGGGAAGCAAGACCGCGAGGTGGAGCCAATCCCATAAAGCCATTCTCAGTTCGGATTGCAGGCTGCAACTCGCCTGCATGAAGCCGGAATCGCTAGTAATCGCGGATCAGCATGCCGCGGTGAATACGTTCCCGGGCCTTGTACACACCGCCCGTCACACCACGAGAGTTTGTAACACCCGAAGTCGGTGGGGTAACCTTTTGGAGCCAGCCGCCGAAGGTGGGACAAATGATTGGGGTGAAGTCGTAACAAGGTAGCCGTATCGGAAGGTGCGGCTGGATCACCTCCTTTCTAAGGATTTTATATGCACCAACGGTGCAAAAACGAGTAAGCATGCTTTATTTTGTCCAGTTTTGAATGAATATTCAACATTTTATGGGCCTGTAGCTCAGCTGGTTAGAGCGCACGCCTGATAAGCGTGAGGTCGGTGGTTCGAGTCCACTCAGGCCCACCATAAAATGATTATATCCCGGGGCCTTAGCTCAGCTGGGAGAGCGCCTGCCTTGCACGCAGGAGGTCAGCGGTTCGATCCCGCTAGGCTCCACCAATTGAACCTGCAAAGTTGAACTTCTGATGAAGGAAGTCGCATGTCGCGATTTATCCAGAAGTTGTTCAGTCTGCAAATTTGTTCCTTGAAAACTAGATAACCGAAACAGAAGTAAAGATTCCTTTTTAAATTAAACCGATTTAAAGGGTATGTGCAAATGCGTTTTATGTATGATGCTCATCAATGGTTAAGTTAGAAAGGGCGCACGGTGGATGCCTTGGCACTAGGAGCCGATGAAGGACGAGACTAACATCGATATGCTTCGGCGAGCTGTAAGTAAGCGTTGACCCGGAGATTTCCGAATGGGGAAACCCACTGTCCGTAATGGGGCAGTATCATCATCTGAATCCATAGGGTGATGAAGGCAGACCCGGGGAACTGAAACATCTAAGTACCCGGAGGAAGAGAAAGCAAACGCGATTTCCCGAGTAGCGGCGAGCGAAACGGAAACAGCCCAAACCAAGAGGCTTGCCTCTTGGGGTTGTAGGACGTTCCACATGGAGTTACAAAGGAACAGGATAAGTGAAGCGGCCTGGAAAGGCCGGCCACAGAAGGTAACAGCCCTGTAGCTGAAATCCTGTTCTCTCCGGAGCGGATCCTGAGTACGGCGGAACACGTGAAATTCCGTCGGAAGCAGGGAGGACCATCTCCCAAGGCTAAATACTCCCTAGTGACCGATAGTGAACCAGTACCGTGAGGGAAAGGTGAAAAGCACCCCTGACGGGGAGTGAAAAAGATCCTGAAACCGTGTGCCTACAAGTAGTCGGAGCCCATTAACGGGTGACGGCGTGCCTTTTTGTAGAATGAACCGGCGAGTTACGATCTCGTGCAAGGTTAAGTCGGAAAGACGGAGCCGCAGCGAAAGCGAGTCTGAACAGGGCGATATAGTACGTGGTCGTAGACCCGAAACCGAGTGATCTACCCATGTCCAGGGTGAAGTTCAGGTAACACTGAATGGAGGCCCGAACCCACGCACGTTGAAAAGTGCGGGGATGAGGTGTGGGTAGGGGTGAAATGCCAATCGAACTCGGAGATAGCTGGTTCTCCCCGAAATAGCTTTAGGGCTAGCCTCAAGGGAAGAGTCTTGGAGGTAGAGCACTGATTGGATGAGGGCCCCCAACGGGTTACCGAGTTCAGTCAAACTCCGAATGCCTCCGAATGCCATGACTTATCCTTGGGAGTCAGACTGCGAGTGATAAGGTCCGTAGTCGAGAGGGAAACAGCCCAGACCACCAGCTAAGGTCCCTAAGTATACGTTAAGTGGAAAAGGATGTGGAGTTGCCCAGACAACCAGGATGTTGGCTTAGAAGCAGCCACCATTTAAAGAGTGCGTAATAGCTCACTGGTCGAGTGACTCTGCGCCGAAAATATACCGGGGCTAAACGTATCACCGAAGCTGTGGATGTTCCGTTGGAACATGGTAGGGGAGCGTTCTAAGCGCTTTGAAGCCAGACCGTAAGGACTGGTGGAGTACTTAGAAGTGAGAATGCCGGTATGAGTAGCGAAAAGACAAGTGAGAATCTTGTCCATCGAAAGCCTAAGGTTTCCTGAGGAAGGCTCGTCCGCTCAGGGTTAGTCGGGACCTAAGCCGAGGCCGAAAGGCGTAGGCGATGGCCAACAGGTTGAAATTCCTGTACCACCTCCTCACCATTTGAGCAATGGGGGGACGCAGGAAGGTAGGGTGAGCACGCCACTGGATGTGCGTGTCCAAGCCGTTAGGCTGACAACGAGGCAAATCCCGTTGTCATAAGGCTGAGCGGTGATGGCGAGGGAAATTTTAGTACCGAAGTCCCTGATCCTACACTGCCAAGAAAAGCCTCTAGCGAGGTGAGAGGTGCCCGTACCGCAAACCGACACAGGTAGGCGAGGAGAGAATCCTAAGATGAGCGGGAAAACTCTGGTTAAGGAACTCGGCAAAATGACCCCGTAACTTCGGGAGAAGGGGTGCTCTTTGGGGTTTATAGCCCCGAAGAGCCGCAGTGAATAGGCCCAAGCGACTGTTTAGCAAAAACACAGGTCTCTGCGAAGCCGCAAGGCGAAGTATAGGGGCTGACACCTGCCCGGTGCTGGAAGGTTAAGAGGAGGGGTTATCCTCACGGAGAAGCTCTGAATCGAAGCCCCAGTAAACGGCGGCCGTAACTATAACGGTCCTAAGGTAGCGAAATTCCTTGTCGGGTAAGTTCCGACCCGCACGAAAGGTGCAACGACTTGGGCACTGTCTCAACCAGAGACCCGGTGAAATTATACTATGCGTGAAGATGCGCATTACCCGCGACAGGACGGAAAGACCCCGTGGAGCTTTACTGCAGCCTGATATTGAATTTTGGTACAGCTTGTACAGGATAGGCAGAAGCCTTGGAAGCGTGAGCGCCAGCTTACGTGGAGGCGCTGGTGGGATACTGCCCTTGCTGTATTGAAATTCTAACCCTGAGCCGTTATCCGGCTCGGAGACAGTGTCAGGTAGGCAGTTTGACTGGGGCGGTCGCCTCCCAAAAGGTAACGGAGGCGCCCAAAGGTTCCCTCAGAATGGTTGGAAATCATTCGCAGAGTGTAAAGGCACAAGGGAGCTTGACTGCGAGACCTACAAGTCGAGCAGGGACGAAAGTCGGGCTTAGTGATCCGGTGGTTCCGCATGGAAGGGCCATCGCTCAACGGATAAAAGCTCCCGGGGATAACAGGCTTATCTCCCCAAGAGTCCACATCGACGGGGAGGTTTGGCACCTCGATGTCGGCTCATCGCATCCTGGGGCTGTAGTCGGTCCCAAGGGTTGGGCTGTTCGCCCATTAAAGCGGTACGCGAGCTGGGTTCAGAACGTCGTGAGACAGTTCGGTCCCTATCCGTCGTGGGCGCAGGAAATTTGAGAGGAGCTGTCCTTAGTACGAGAGGACCGGGATGGACACACCGCTGGTGTACCAGTTGTTCCGCCAGGAGCATCGCTGGGTAGCTACGTGTGGACGGGATAAGTGCTGAAAGCATCTAAGCATGAAGCCCCCCTCAAGATGAGATTTCCCATAGCGTCAAGCTAGTAAGATCCCTCAGAGATGATGAGGTAGATAGGTTCGGGGTGGAAGCGTGGCGACACGTGCAGCTGACGAATACTAATCGATCGAGGACTTAACCAATTTAATTGGAAATGCAAGACAACCAGCGTGCATCATCACAAACGCACTGCACACTTCTGTTTCATGTGTTATCTAGTTTTGAAGGAATAAATATTTTCTTCAAACAAACTATTGCATTTCTTTGTGAAATGTGTATAATAATTCTTGTCCCTTAGAAAAGGAACAAGAAACATAGTCTGGTGGCAATAGCGAAGAGGTCACACCCGTTCCCATACCGAACACGGAAGTTAAGCTCTTCAGCGCCGATGGTAGTTGGGGTTCTTCCCCTGTGAGAGTAGGACGCCGCCAGGCGATATTTTTGGAGGATTAGCTCAGCTGGGAGAGCACCTGCCTTACAAGCAGGGGGTCGGCAGTTCGATCCTGTCATCCTCCACCATATGCCGGTCTAGCTCAATTGGTAGAGCAACTGACTTGTAATCAGTAGGTTGGGGGTTCAAGTCCTCTGGCCGGCACCAGGTTTTCTTAGAAAACTTTATATTTTTGCGGGTGTGGTGGAACTGGCAGACACGCTAGACTTAGGATCTAGTGCCTTACGGCGTGGGGGTTCGACTCCCTCCACCCGCATCATTTTACTTAAAAACATTCTTTAAAAATGCGGAAGTAGTTCAGTGGTAGAACACCACCTTGCCAAGGTGGGGGTCGCGGGTTCGAATCCCGTCTTCCGCTCCAACTTTTGCGCCCGTAGCTCAATTGGATAGAGCGTCTGACTACGGATCAGAAGGTTAGGGGTTCGACTCCTCTCGGGCGCGCCATTTTATTTGTTTGGTAAGTTTCTATTACATAAAAACGGGAAGTAGCTCAGCTTGGTAGAGCACATGGTTTGGGACCATGGGGTCGCAGGTTCGAATCCTGTCTTCCCGACCATTTATTTGGGGCCTTAGCTCAGCTGGGAGAGCGCCTGCCTTGCACGCAGGAGGTCAGCGGTTCGATCCCGCTAGGCTCCACTTGAAATACATTTATTATATTATGGCGGTGTAGCTCAGCTGGCTAGAGCGTACGGTTCATACCCGTGAGGTCGGGGGTTCGATCCCCTCCGCCGCTACCATATATATACGGAGGAATACCCAAGTCCGGCTGAAGGGATCGGTCTTGAAAACCGACAGGGGCTTTACGGCCCGCGGGGGTTCGAATCCCTCTTCCTCCGCCATATATTTTGGCTCGATAGCTCAGTCGGTAGAGCAGAGGACTGAAAATCCTCGTGTCGGCGGTTCGATTCCGTCTCGAGCCACCATAATTTTATAAAGTTCTCTCTTTATATGGAGGGGTAGCGAAGTGGCTAAACGCGGCGGACTGTAAATCCGCTCCCTCAGGGTTCGGCGGTTCGAATCCGTCCCCCTCCACCATGTAAACTATTAGAAGTGCGGGTGTAGTTTAGTGGTAAAACCTCAGCCTTCCAAGCTGATGTCGTGGGTTCGATTCCCATCACCCGCTCCATTTATATACATATGTGATTGCCCCATAGATTATGCAAGCGCCTAACTATGGGCCTGTAGCTCAGCTGGTTAGAGCGCACGCCTGATAAGCGTGAGGTCGGTGGTTCGAGTCCACTCAGGCCCACCATAATATTCCACAGTAGCTCAGTGGTAGAGCTATCGGCTGTTAACCGATCGGTCGTAGGTTCGAATCCTACCTGTGGAGCCAACGGCCCGTTGGTCAAGTGGTTAAGACACCGCCCTTTCACGGCGGTAACACGGGTTCGAATCCCGTACGGGTCATACTAAAAAATAGAGTGTATGCTAAAAAGCATGCACTCTATTTTTTTATTCTATAAACAAGTTAGAAAATTTTGAAATTATGGCAAATATCTAGTATTATTTTATTAATATAGGTAAGTTAAATGACCTAGTGGAAGATGAAAGGAAGGAAAAGTAGGGTTTGGTCTTAATGGGATGGGGGGTTGGTTTATGAAGTATCACATTCGTACAAAATTAATTATTGTTTCCATGCTTCTGTTAGCAGTTCCGAGTTTGGTGATTGGGAACATTGCTTATACAAGTTCTAAGCAGAGTCTTGATGATTTAGGCGCTGTTGGCTTGCAGAACGACGTTAGAATGGCTATGAAGTTAATTGATTCATTAGATTCTCAGGTTGAGAGTGGGGATTTGTCCCTTGATGAAGCTAAGGAAATGGTGAAGCAGCAAATATTAGGGAATAAAAAGGATGATGGAAAGCGAGAAATTGATAAAAGTATCGACATTGGTGAAAACGGTTACTTTTTTGTGATGAGTAAGGACGGGAAGTTGTTAGCGCATCCTAGTTTGGAGGGTGAAAATATTTGGGAGACGGAAGACCCGAACGGGGTAAAGGTCGGTCAAGTTGTGGCTGATGCGGCATTAAATGGAGATGGGTTCATTTATTATGAATGGCCTCTTCCGAATGACGATTCTAAGGTGGCGCCTAAGGTTACTTATGCTGAATATAATGAGAATTGGGATTGGATTGTCGCAGCAGGGACATATATGATGGATTTTAACAAGCAGGCAAATAAAATTCTTTACGCACTGCTCATTACCTTAGGAGTAGCATTGATTGTTGGCGTTATTATCATTATTCTATTCTCTCAACATATTTCAAAACCAATATATAGAATCGCAAAACAAGTTCACCGTGTCGCAGATGGCGATCTTACTGGAGAGCCGCTCATTGTGAAGAATCGGGATGAGGTTGGCTTGCTGGCAACTGATGTTAATAAAATGACGACAAATTTAAAAGAAATGATTAGCTATGTATCGAAAGTTTCCAATACAGTTGCTGATGAATCTTCAGAGTTGATGGCAAACACGGACCAAACAAGAAAAGCAAGTGAGCAGATTAGCGTTGCGATGGATGAGGTAGCAAGTGGGGCGGATAAGCAATTAACAAACATGCACGAGGCGAAGGAAGATGTATCTGAAATGGCTGTGCATGTTGAAGAAATTACCGAGAAGATAAGTGATGCAAGTAAGTCTACTCAATTTGCCTCTTCAACTGCTAAGAATGGAAACGAGGTCATTCACACTGCTATTAATCAAATCAACTTAATTAACACACATACAAAAGAAGCAGCAGAAATGTTAGAGTTGCTCACTGAAAAATCAAATGAAATCGAATCGATTATTACGATGATTACTGCTATTGCCGATCAAACAAACCTCCTAGCTTTAAATGCATCAATTGAAGCTGCTAGGGCAGGGGAACATGGGAAAGGATTTGCTGTGGTGGCAGATGAAGTGAGAAAGCTTGCTGAGCAGTCAGGAAATGCTGCTTCACAAATTGGTCAATTGATTGCTGTTGTACAAGAGGAAATTGGAAATGCTAATAAAGTAATGGGTGAAGGGCGAAGCGCTGTGAAAGAAGGCACGGACCTCGTTGAACAGGCTGGAGGTTCTTTCGTCGACATTACGAAAGCTGTTGATGAAGTAACAGGACAAATGAAGTCACTTTCAACTTATATCTATCAAGTACGAGAAGGTGCAAATGGTTTGGTTGACAAAATCCAGGTCGTAGGCGAAATCTCTGAATCATCAGCAAACCATACTCAGCACGTGGCTGCGGTTACTGAAGAGCAAAATGCGGCGATTGAAGAAGTATCTTCTTTGGCTGCCATGCTTGCTGATATCGCTGATGAATTAAACCATACCGTTAAAAAGTTTAAATTTTAAAAATATTTGTTTCCCGTGAAACAAACGTTAAACTAGAAAAGAGCCCATTATAGTGAGCGGGCTCTTTTTGCTGGCGATGAAACTGATGGCTGTCTGTTGAATAGTAGAAAAAGAAACATGCCTAATAGGACGAGAAAACCTCCGATCCATTGGGTCCATACTAACCTCTCACCAAAGATATAATAGGCAAGGATAGAAGCACCTACAGGTTCGAACAGAATGCTCATAGAAATAACCGACGTACTTAACCAACGAAGTGTCCAATTAAATAATGTATGTCCGAGTAATGTAGGAACTATTGCTAATAACAAAAAGTAGGACCAAGTTTTCAGAGGGTATGAAAAAAATGCATAACCGTTATACACACTATAAAGGATTAGTGTAAATGAGCTGAAACTATACACAAGAAAGGTATACGTCATAAGCGACAGGCGCTTTCGAATATTTTGTCCAATTAAGAAGTAGGCAGTTACCATTACTGCCCCGCCTAAGGCTAGAATATCACCAAACAAGGCAGCTCCACTTAATCGAAAATCGCCCCAGCTGATGAGAATACTTCCTCCGATTGCTAAACAGCCACTTAAAATTGCACTTAACCGTAGGCGTTCCTGGAAGAAAAGGAAAGTACCTGCAAATGCAAAAATTGGTTGAAGCGTAACAAGAACAACAGAACTAGCTACAGATGTATAGTTTAAAGACTCAAACCAAAGGATAAAATGAAAAGAGAGGAATACACCAGCTAGAGCAGAATAGAGCCAATCTTTCTTATTGATGTTGCTAAGTTCATGGTGATATTTTAAAATGATCACCGGGAGCATCAGAATGACTGTGAACAGTAACCGATAAGCTGCGGTAATTGCGGCCGGAGCAGAAGCTAGCTTCACAATAATCGCAGATGTTGAGACAGCCAGCACGCCGATTAGTAGTGCAAAATAAGGGTTTATCTTTGGCATTTAAGATCAATTCCTTATCGTAGTATTGTTTGGGATATTTAATCACACCTCTGTTAAATTGTAAATCAAGAAACTTTAATTGCGGTTGTGACAGTCCTGTGCTACAATGAAATCTAATGCCAAAAAACATGAGATTAATGTTTTCTAAAGGAGTATGAATAAATTGGGGAAATTTTCTGATTTAGCAATTAGTCAAACGACACTTAAGTCGATTCATAATATGGGATTTGAGGAAACAACATCTATTCAAGAAGAAGCAATTCCATTGTGTCTTCAAGGAATGGACGTTATTGGACAAGCTCAAACTGGAACGGGCAAAACAGCAGCGTTCGGAATTCCGTTAGTGGATAAAATTGATCGTGATGGTGGATTACAAGGTATTATTGTTGCACCAACTCGTGAGTTAGCAATTCAAGTTGGAGAAGAGTTAAATAAGATTGGCCGTAGCAAAGGTCTTCAAACTCTTCCTGTCTATGGTGGACAAGATATCCGCCAGCAAATTCGTTCATTGAAGAAGCGCCCGCAAATCATTGCAGGTACACCTGGACGTCTTCTGGATCATATCCGTCGTAAAACAATCCGCTTAGACCAAATTAAAATGGCTGTCTTAGATGAAGCTGACGAAATGTTAAACATGGGCTTTATTGAAGATATTGAGGCTATTCTAAAGGAAATGCCTGTCGAGCGTCAAACAATGCTATTCTCAGCAACGATGCCTGGACCAATTCAACGTATCGCTGAAACATTCATGAACGACCCGAAAGTCGTGAGAGTGAAAGCGAAAGAAATGACAGTTCCAAGTATCGAGCAACTTTACATGAAAGTAAAAGAAAAGGATAAATTCGATGCGTTAACACGCTTAATTGATATCCATGCACCTGAATTAGCAATTGTATTTGGTCGTACAAAGCGTCGTGTTGATGAATTATCTGACGGCTTAAAGCTTCGCGGTTATTCAGCAGAAGGTATTCATGGCGACTTAACGCAATCAAAGCGTATGAACGTGCTTCGCCGTTTCAAAAATGGTCAAATCGATGTTCTTGTTGCAACAGATGTAGCAGCACGTGGTTTGGATATTTCCGGTGTAACACATGTATACAACTTCGACTTACCGCAAGACCCTGAAAGCTATGTTCACCGTATTGGACGTACAGGACGCGCAGGTAAAACAGGAATGGCAATCTCTTTCGTAGAGCCAAGAGAAATGGAGCATCTGCATAATATTGAGCAGAAGACAAAGCGTAAGATGACTCCACAAACAATGCCGTCTTTCTCAGATGCGCTTATCGGTCAGCAACGCATGGTTGTAGACCAGCTAGTAGAGGCGATTCAAAACGAAGATTTAACTCGTTACGAAGATGCCGTTCAAGAGCTTACAAACTCTTATGATGTAAATGAAGTACTTGCTGCAGCAATTAAAGTACTGATTAAAGAGCCTGACACAACGCCTGTAAAGTTAACTTCTGAAGGTCCACTTCCAACGAAGAAACACCGTGGCCCTCGTGGAGGAAAAGGCGGAAAAGGCGGAAACAACAAACGCCGTTTCCAAGGCAACCGCTCTGACCGAAAAGGAAGAGGCGGAAATAATCGAAACGACAAAAGAAGACGTCGTCCATCAAATTAATTGATGATAAAATGCCGGGTATAGGACTATCCGGTATTTTTTTATGCAAAAAATCCGATATGCATGACCGTCCACATTTCAACTATACATAATGGTAAGTGGAGTTTTTGTGGAGGTGTGCGTGTGAAGCTACTTAAAGAATTTAAGGAATTTGCTGTACGAGGCAGTGTTGTGGATATGGGTATTGGCGTGATTATCGGTACTGCTTTCGGAAAGATTGTTGATTCGCTTGTTTCAGACATCTTAATGCCTCCGCTTGGTTTATTTCTTGGAAAGGTGAACTTTTCCGAGCTTTTTCTAACTCTTTCGGGTGGGACGTACCATTCATTAGAGGAAGCGAAAGAGGCGGGAGCGTTAACGATTAATTATGGGGTTTTCATTGATTCGGTTATCCACTTTGCGATTATTTCGTTCGTTACATTTATGGTCATAAAACAAATGAATCGCATTCGAAAGGTGCCTGTTTCTCTTGTAGTGAAGGAATGTCCATATTGCTATTCAACCATTCCTACAAAGGCGGTGCGGTGCCCAAATTGTACAACAATCATAAATAAGCAGCTGATGAAGGAAAAGGAGAAATTGAAAGTGACAATTAAAGCAGGTTAATTGGGCATACTAAGTGAAAGTCAGAGAGAAAGGTTGATTTTCATGACGGTTGTCCGTCTCGGTTATGTAGCAATGAGTGTTCATTTGCAAAACTGTTCACCATCTCAAACGATGACTCATGCTCAATTTCAAAAGATAGCAGATAAGGAAGCGGCGGTTCGAAAGCTTGAGCGGATTGCCAAGTCAAATCTTCATAATTGTCTCCGTCTCCTAAAGCACAATGCAGCCCACGATATTTCTTTTTTTCGACTTAGCTCTCGGCTGATTCCACTTGCGAACCATGAGGACTTAAAAGGCTGGCAGTACTTAAAGCCATTAAAAGAGGAGTTAAACGAAATTCGTAACTTTCTACAGCGTCATCCGATGCGAATTGATTTTCATCCCGACCATTTCGTTCTATTTACTTCAAAGAAGCTTGAGATTTTAAATCAATCTATTAAAACTTTGCTTATGCATAGAGGTTTGTTGCAAGGAATGGGGATCGACCCAAGGCACCGCTGTGTTCTTCATGTTGGCGGTGCATATAACGACAGGGAAAAAGCACTTGAGCAGTTTATTTATAATTGGGGTCATGTACCGCAGAAGCTGCAGCAAATGGTTATGCTTGAAAATGATGATACAGCATTTACGATGACAGATACTTTATATCTGTGTGAAAAGCTCGAAATTCCGCTTGTATTTGATTATCACCATCATTTGGCTCATTATGACGACCCATCCTGGCAGAGTCATTGGGAACGTGCTGTTCAAACGTGGGAACGTTCTCCACTTCCGATTAAAATTCATATTTCAAGCCCGAGAAATGAACGTGAATACCGGGCGCATGCTGATTATGTTGATCCGAAAATGTTTTTGGATTTTTTGCAGGGTGTTAAGGGGAGTGTGTCAGAGATTGACTGTATGATTGAGGCGAAGAAAAAGGATGACGCTTTATTTCGCTTGATGGAGGAGTTGCGAGCTGAGCCATCTGTGGAAATCATTGACGGCGCGAGTTTTCGAATAAAGTAAAGCGGTTGCCATGAATGGCAGCCGCTTTGTGCGAAAAAGGGCGGAGTTATACGCTATAAAAACTTACTGATGAAGCCGATTAGCGCAAGGACAATTAAGACGACCCAAAAGATATTGCGGCTGTTTCCCTGTCGTTTCTTCCAGCGGTTTGGGTTGAAGGTGATTTCATAATCATTAAATGATTGCTGTTTTCTTGGGCGACCGAGAAACAATGGAGAGAGCAATGCGCCACTAATAAAACCAAATATGTGGCCGACCATATTAATGTTCGGTCTAGCAAAGGTCATTACTAACCCAATAACAAGAATGGCGATAATAATTTGTGAATTCGCCGAATCGATTAGGTCTTTACGATAACGAACCATATAAAGGTAAATACCAAACAAACCAAACAGCGCTCCCGAAGCACCTAAATGATACAGGTACGGCGGAGAAAGAAAGAAGGTTGCAATGTTTGCTGCGATTCCTGTTGCTAAATAAGCAGTGATAAACTTGTATTTTCCGAGAATATGTTCTAACGCTGGACCAAATAAAACAAATGAAAAAGAGTTAAATAGTACATGTGTAAAGCTCCCGTGTAGAAAGATTGGTGTAACTAACCTCCAAAGTTCCCCTTGTGCAACTGCAGCATTTGAACCGATATACTGCTGCAGAACATAACCGCCCCCAGGAAAAAAGGTTGTATAAATCCATAGAAAAAGGTTCAAGCCTGTAATCAATGACACAACAGGGTATAATCGAAGAAAAGAGCGAAAGTCTTCTGTGCGAACAAACATGATTTAATCTCCTTTTATAAAATAAAATGATTTCGTGATAAACAGTGTACCCAAAGCAAATCAATTATTAAACAGTTAAGTTAGGTGGAATGAGGATGATTAAAGGAATCGGCTTGGATATCGTCGAACTACAGCGTATTAAACGAATGGTTGAGAAAGAAAGGTTTGTATTAAGGATCTTAACGAATCAAGAGCGAGAAAAGTTTCAGAAATTAGAAGGTCACAGAAAAGTAGAATTTCTAGCTGGCCGATTTGCTGCCAAAGAAGCCTATGCAAAGGCCGTCGGAACAGGAATAGGAGCAAATTTGAGCTTTCAAGATATTGAAATTTTAAATAATGAGTATGGTAAGCCTATTTTATATCATAAATCGAAAGAAATTGTGCATGTATCAATCACTCATAGTCAAGAGTATGCAGCGGCTCAAGTCATTATTGAAGAAAAAAATGAGTAAAGCTTGGCAAGCTCGTCTGCATATCAGCATCTTTTCTCACATATATTTCTATTGCGGGTAGGAGGGAACTCAAGTGCATGTTGTAACCGCGCACGAGATGTATCAAATGGATCGCTTGACAATTGAACAGGTTGGACTTCCTGGTATTGCGTTAATGGAGAATGCTGGACGTGCTGTCTCGGATGTTATTGAAAGAGTAGTAGGCAAGGAGAAACGGATTGTTGTTCTTATTGGTACCGGGAATAACGGTGGGGATGGCTTTGTTATTGCAAGAACATTAAAGAGTCGCGGCTTTCTGGTGGAGTCATGGCTTATCCCGCCTCTTGAGAAGTTAAAAGGTGATGCGCTCAAACATTATCATATTTATGAGCAAGCAGGTTATCGGTTACATGAATATGAGGTAGAGGGAGCGGATCGGCTGAATCAACAGTTAATAGGAGCTGACTGTATTGTTGATACAATGCTTGGTATTGGTGTGAAAGGTCGTTTGCGTGAGCCGTATGCAGAAATCATTCATACATGCAACAGACTAGATTCAATGAGAATAGCTGTTGATATACCAAGTGGTGTGCCGGCAGATAGTGAGGTTCCTTTTGAAGCTGCTTTTCGAGCAGATTTAACTGTGACGATTCAGTATCCGAAAACAAGTGCTTTCGTTTTCCCGCATGCCGATTACTATGGAGAAGTGAAAGTCGTGGATATTGGCATACCGCCTTCTGCATTAACAATAATAGAAACGGAACGGAAATGTTGGACGAGCGAAGATGTGAAGCGCACTTTCCCTAGAAGAAGTGATGACTCTCATAAGAGTACTTATGGAAAAGGTATCGTCTTCGCTGGTTCGCAGGCAATGTCGGGAGCAGCAGTCATGACAGCAAAAGCGGCTGTTAAGAGCGGAGCGGGTCTTCTGAGTGCTGCTGTTCCTGAGAATGTACAGCCGATTGCAGCATCGCAGTTGCCGGAAGTGATGTTTCATTCTCTTCCATCTAATCAGGGGGGAACGACAGGAGAACATTCATTTGATTTAGCACAATTTGATGCAGTAGCGACAGGGCCGGGGCTTGGGCGGACAGAGGGTGTTAAGAAGCTTATACAAGGATTGCTTGAGAATGTAGCCGCTCCTTTAATACTAGATGCGGATGCACTTTATCACCTGTCAGCCAATTTGGAGCACCTTCAATTACGTTCTCATCCAACGATTCTGACACCACACCCTGGGGAGATGGCTCGTCTAGCAGGTCTCTCTGTAAAAGATGTAGAACAGAATCGGTTCAAAGTAGCGCGACAATTTGCTACAGAGAATGGTGTCTATCTTGTACTGAAAGGAAGATACACCATTGTAACAACACCAGAAGGCGCCCAGTATATTAATACAACCGGTAACGCTGCTCTTGCAAAGGGTGGTTCAGGAGATGTGCTTACAGGCATTGTTCTTGCATTTGTTCTTCAACAAACCAATATCCAGGAAGCAATAAGTAACGCCGTTTTTCTACATGGAAAAGCAGCTGATTGGCTTATTGAGGAAAAGCATTCGAAGCTTGATGTAATGGCAACTGATTTGATTGAAGCTTTACCACATGTATTAAAACCATTTGATGCAAGCTGTTAGCATGCACTTGTTCTCTTCTTTGTCGTCGATATGAGACAAAGGAGCTGATAATGTGAAAAGGCGATTGATTTTGTTTTCGTTATTTTTATTAGTAGGGATTTTACTGGCAGGTTGTGGTGAGAAGTCACAAGAGGATGTTACCTCAATGCTTGAGAAGAAGATGGAAGAGATGACGGGTTACAAGACAGAGGCGAAGATGACACTTGATATTGGAAAAGAGCCTCAATCTTATGATTTAGAAATTTGGCACAAGAAAAAGGGCTATTACCGTGTTGTTCTGAATCATGAACAAAAGAAACAAAACCAGATGATCATCCGTAATGATGAAGGTGTATTTGTTTTAACACCTGCTTTGAATAAAAGCTTTCGATTCCAAAGCGAGTGGCCTGAAAATAGTAGCCAAACGTACCTGTATGAATCGCTTGTAAGTGATATCTTAAATGATAAAGATGCAAAATTTAAATCAGATGAAAAACATTATATCTTTGAAACGAAGACGAACTATCAAAATAATAAAACACTTCCATATCAAGAAGTGACGCTTTCAAAGGATTCACTTATGCCTGTGATGGTGAAGGTGATGGACCAAGACCGTACGCCGCTTGTCCAAGTTGACTTTACTAACTTTAAGTTTAATCCGTCTTATGACGAAGGCGCCTTTGATGTGCAACGAAATATGACTGGGGCGCAATTGGATACAGATGCACCGACAATGGCTCAACCGACTAACAAAGAATTTAAAATACTCTATCCGTTGAATTTGCCAGAAGGTGTGGGTTTGGTTGAAGAGAAGAAGGTAGAGACAGAAGATGGTGAGCGCATGGTGCTTACCTATGGTGGAGATAAATCGTTTACCTTATATCAAGAAAAAGCAATTGCAATGCAAACAGGAAGCCTAGTTTCTGCTGAAGGAGAACCGGTTGATTTAGGATTTGCAATTGGAGCGATGACAGACCGCACATTGTCTTGGTCATTTGAAGGTGTTGATTATTATTTAGCTTCAAAAGATTTAACACAAGATGAAATGGTCGAAATTGCACGTTCTGTCCAAGGGCAGGCAATGAAGTAATCCTATTGTGAAGGCAGGTCCATTTAGGGCCTGTCTTTTTCAAAAATTTCAAGGGACTCTTCCATTGAAGTATAAAATATACATTTTCGAGAATAATTGAAATAGCATAAAAAATTTCCACCTGAAATATTTTTATTTAGTTGAAGGAATTCTGAATTGATTAGCGAATATACATTGTGAAAGAGTTTGTTCGGCATCGTCACATGTATTTAATTTGAAATAACTGCCTGTTGGGGAAGCGTTGAATTTTGAAATCCGATGCTTAATTCTACGCGGTATATAGCCTAAAATAGCTTTGCAATCGTTCTCCAGCGATGGTATGATGAATAGTGGGTTTTCATAACAAAAAATTGGCGTGCAGTTGTGGTGGAGGTGTACGTTTGTGTCCGAAGCTAATACTCAAGAAATTATGGTACGTTTACCAGAGAGCTTAGTGAATGAGCTTGATCTCATTCTAAAACAAGAAGACGGAAGTCGGAGTGATTTCATTTACCAAGCTACGAAACAGTATCTTCGAGAGCGTAAGAAGCGTCACATACGCGAGTCAATGCGACGTGGCTATATGGAAATGGCAAAAATCAATCTTAATATTGCTTCAGAAGCCTTTCTTGCCGAGGAGGAAGCAGACCACACCTTAGACCGCTTAGTAAGCGGGGTGTAAGGGTTTGATAGTTAAGCGCGGCGACGTGTATTTTGCTGATCTTTCTCCTGTAGTTGGTTCAGAGCAAGGAGGCGTTCGCCCTGTTTTAATCATTCAGAATGACATCGGTAATCGATTCAGCCCTACTGTTATTGTGGCGGCGATTACTGCTCAGATACAGAAAGCTAAATTACCCACACATGTGGAAATCGATGCGAAACGTTATGGGTTTGAGCGTGATTCTGTCATTCTGTTAGAGCAGATACGAACGATTGATAAACAGCGTCTTACGGATAAGATTACCCACCTCGATGATGGTATGATGAGTCGAGTGGATGACGCGCTTCAAATTAGCATCGGATTAATTGATTTCTAGAATAAGGTTCATGACGAAAAAGTTGCTTATTTAAGCAGCTTTTTTTATTTGATTCAAATCCAAATTATGACGTATTCTTTATTCTGTAGGAAAAAAAGAATGAGATTCTGCGGGTTTGCTAATGAAGAACGTGCTAAGCTTATCTCACATGCTCATTTCCACCTTTTGGTTGGAGGTAAACATTCAGCGGAAGTTTTTTTGCAGATTCTTTTTGTTATTCTTTGGATAGGGTGCTAGGTGTATTCGTTGAAAGATATCTGGAAAAATGAAATAATGATTAAAAACCTATTTTGAGTGAGGAGATGACCAATGCGTTCTTTTATCGTAGAAATTATAAATGATAATTATGAAGTAATTGTTGAAAAATGGATGAACGAAACTGCAAAATATGAAAAAACAAGCGCGTTAAATCGGTTTGTGGACCATGATCAGACCGAAACAAATAGAGAATTTATTGAGCTGGTTTTACAGTCAATTATTTTAGACGGTGAAGATTATCGCCCTAAAATGGTTGAATTTTCCGAAAAGGTCATGGGTTTAGGGTGGCATCTCGAATATATAACAAAAGGGCTTCAGCTTGTCCGTCATATTCTCTTGGAACTTCTATCAGAGAAAGGGTTTGGCAGTCATAAGCCTCTTCAAATGATGAAGAAAGTAGACGATCTTGTCGACCCAATCGTTAATGAAATGGTGAAAAGTTATACAGGAGCATGGGAGAATACGTTTTCGTTGCAAAAAGATGCTCTTCAAGAGCTTTCATCACCACTTATTCCGCTATTTGATAACATCACTGTCATGCCTCTTATCGGGACAATTGATACAGAGCGTGCCCAATTAATTATGGAGAACTTGTTAGATGGTGCTGTAAAACATCGTTCAGAGGTTGTTTTAATTGACATTACTGGGGTTCCTGTTGTGGACACAATGGTTGCTCATCATATTATTCAAGCAGTCGAAGCTGTGCGTTTAATTGGTGCCCAGGCAATCCTTGTGGGAATCCGCCCAGAAATTGCACAAACAATTGTTAACCTAGGAATTGATTTGAGCCAGTTCCCTACAAAGAACACGATGAAAAAAGGAATAGAGAGCGCATTGGAGATTACAAATAGAAAATTAACGAGTCTCAACTAGGGGGAGGGTGAACAATGAGGATTCCGATATTGAAGTTACATGAGTATTTGCTCATATCTATTCAATGGGAACTCGATGATCAAACAGCTTTACAATTTCAAGAAGACCTACTGAACAAAATTCATGAGACTGGCGCGAAAGGTGTAGTAATTGATCTAACATCAATTGACATGATCGACTCATTCATTGCAAAAGTTTTAGGGGATGTTGTCAATATGTCGAACCTTTTAGGCGCTAAAGTGGTTTTAACAGGTATCCAGCCTGCTGTTGCTATTACATTAATTGATTTAGGAATCTATCTACGTGACGTTCCAACAGCATTAGATTTAGAGCAGGGGTTGGATAAATTGAAACAGGAATTGGGGGATTAGAAAATGAACCACCAGTCCTGTGTGAATATACAAAAAGAATGGGATATTGTAGCGGCGAGGCAATTAGGACGAAACGTTGCAAAAGAGCTTGGCTTCGGAAGTGTTGATCAAGCGCGTGTAGCCACTGCGATCTCAGAGTTAGCACGAAACATTTATTTATATGCAGGAGCAGGAAAGATTTGTATTGAACCTGCCCATGATAGCGGGAGACCCGGTTTAATGATTGTTGCTTCTGATGCAGGACCTGGCATCAAAGATATCCGTAGAGTGATGGAAGATGGATATTCTACGTCAGGCGGGCTTGGATCAGGTTTGCCTGGTGTAAAACGTTTAATGGATGACTTTACGATCGAATCTGCTTTAAATAAAGGTACAGAAATTGTCGTTTATAAGTGGTTGCGTCGATAGTTGAAATGAGCAACTGCTTTATATATGGGGGGTTACTGTGGAAGAGCAGACAACTATGGAAACATATAAAAGTATATTAGAGGACTATTTAGAGCGTAAAGATGAGACTGCCTTATATCGCGCTCAACGTTTCAGCAGAAAAGCATTAGAGCAAAAGACATCACCAGAAGAAGTAATCAACATGCATATCTTAGCTCTTCAAGAAATCTTTCCTGAAATGCAAAAAAGTGTGCGCGACTCATTTGATTTTCTGTTAGAAGTGATGATGGAATATGGTATGGCTTATCAGGAACATCAGAGCTTACGAAACCAACAACTGGAATTGAAATCTGAAATAGAAGTCGCGGCAAACATGCAACGCACATTATTAAAATCACAAACCCCTTTTGTTTCATCAATGGATATTGGTGCGCTTAGCGTGCCTGCTAAGAAAATGAACGGCGATTACTTTCATTTTGTTCAAGATGAGAAAGATAGGGTAAGTGTAGCTATAGCAGATATTATCGGAAAAGGCATTCCGGCGGCACTATGTATGTCGATGATTAAGTATTCAATGGATAGCTTGCCAGAAACTCGCATGAAGCCTGCAGCAATCCTAGAAAATTTAAACCGTGTAGTAGAGCAGAACGTTGACCCAAGTATGTTTATTACAATGCTATACGGGATATATGACCCAAGTGCCCATCGTTTTTCTTATTCTTCAGCTGGCCATGAGCCAGGTTTTTATTATCATGCAGAAGATGATGAATTTGAAGAATTAGCAGCGAAGGGTCTTGTATTAGGTGTATCTCGGAATACGATTTACAAAGAGTATCAACGAGATGTTAAGCCGAATGACATGGTCGTCCTTCTTACAGACGGTGTTACAGAATGTCGTTCTGGAGAAGAGTTCATTGATCGATCCCAAATTGCAGATTTGATTCGAAAGTACATCAATCTCCCAGCGCAACAAATTGTTGAGAATGTTTACAAAGAATTAGAAAAGTTACAGGATTTTGAACTGCGGGATGACTTTACATTATTGATTATTCGACGGAAGGTTTAAAATAAAAGAAAGAGGGAATCCCAAGAGTACGTAAAAAAGTTGAGGGGGGCGCTGAGCGTGAATTTAAAAGTTGATATCATTCATAATGATTCTCAAATTGAAGTAAGTGTTTTTGGAGAAGTAGACGCTTATACAGCTCCAAAACTAAGAGAGTCGCTTATTCCTTTAACAGAAGAAGAAGGCGTCGATATTTTTGTTAATTTAGCCGGTGTTGATTATATGGATAGTACCGGGCTAGGTGTGTTTATTGGCGCATTAAAATCTAGTCGTAAGCATAATAGCACACTTAAATTACATGGAATGACCGATCGTGTTGAACGATTGTTTCAAATCACCGGTTTGAATGAAGTCATGGATATCGAAACTAGCCCAAGAGGTGAAACGCAATGAAACAAACCGTCGATTATGTAGAGATGAAGGTTCCTGCCAAAGCTGAATATGTAGGGGTTGTACGGTTAACCTCTTCGGGTATAGCTAGTAGAATGGGCTTTTCATACGAAGACATTGAGGATATTAAAGTAGCGGTTTCAGAAGCATCTACAAATGCTATCCAACACGCATACAAAGAAGATGAAAAGACAGGAGAAGTCCTTGTTGGCTTTAGTAGCTATGAAGATCGTTTAGAAATTATTATTTCCGACCATGGTCAAAGCTTTGATTCAGAAGAGGTGAGAAAGAAGACAGGTCCATACAATGCTGAATCACCACTTGAAGATTTGCGGGAAGGTGGGTTAGGTCTATTTTTGATTGATACCTTGATGGATAAACTGCAAATCAATGATGATTCAGGCGTGATTGTAATCATGACCAAGTATTTAAACAGAGATGAGGTGGAGCATAGTGGCGACACAATCTCAACCTCGCAAACCAAATAAAAAAGAGGTTTATGAATGGATTGAGGATTTCCAAAATGACCGAAATAAGGCTGAGGTTCAAGAAAAGATTGTTACACAATATCAAGGCTTAGTTGAATCACTGGCGAGAAAGTACTCACGTGGAAAGAGCATTCACGATGATTTAGTACAAGTGGGTATGCTCGGTCTTCTTGCGGCGATCCGTCGCTATGATTCTACATTTGGCAAGTCATTTGAATCGTTTGCGGTTCCGACCATTATTGGTGAAATTAAACGCTTTATACGTGATAAGACATGGAGTGTTCATGTTCCACGACGGATTAAGGAACTAGGTCCAAAGCTTAAGAAAGCTGTAGAAGAGTTAACGACTGACTTGCAGCGTTCACCGAAAGTATATGAAATCGCTGAACACCTTGGGGTTACAGAAGAGGAAATTCTCGAAACGATGGAAATGGGTAAGAGTTATCAAGCATTATCCGTAGACAGCAAGATTGAAGCGGATGCAGAAGGAAGTACAGTTACGTTGCTTGATCTTGTCGGTAACCAAGATGAGAACTTTGAGACGACTGATCAAAGATTAATTCTTCAGAAGGCATTTAAAGTACTGACTGAACGTGAGCAAGCAATTATTCAATACACCTACTTTGAAAATATGAGTCAAAAAGAAGCTGGTGAGATGCTAGGTATATCACAAATGCACGTTTCTCGTTTGCAGCGGCGTGCGCTTAAGAAACTTCGTGAAGCGATTCGACTTGAACCGCAGGAGTGTATTGAATAATGATTATCGAAAAATACGATAATGTGGATATTGCAGCTTATCAGCGGGCGAAAAAAGGGCAAACATGTTGTGGTGACAGTTACTTTATGGTTGAGACAAAAGGTTACTTTGTATGTGCTGTAGCGGATGGGCTTGGGAGCGGGCCAGAAGCAAAGAAGTCATCCGAAGCAGCTATACAGGTAGTGAAACGATGCCATTCAGGTGATGTCCAAACCATCATGGAAGAATGCAATCGAACCTTGACTGGAAAGCGTGGTGCAGTCCTCGGTCTTTTGAAAGTTGATTATGAAAAGCGTGAGATCGTTTATAGCTCTGTAGGAAATATACGCTTCATTCTTTATTCGCCTACAGGTAAAATCACCTATCCGTTGCCGAAGAGTGGTTACCTTTCAGGACGTCCAGTAGATATCCCGGTTCAACAGATAGCGTATGAGGAGGACTCTACTTTTCTTATCCATTCTGATGGCTTACAGCTAAAGTCGTTAAAGAAAGTGATTTGGAAAATGACTTCACCTGAAGTCGCCTCGACAGAATTGAAGAAATACGTTGCTGAAGGACTTGATGATACAACCTTCATCGTTGGAAAAATCCATTCCTCATAAAAAAGAGTTTTCTATTTTAACGATAGAAAACTCTTTTTTAGTGCTTCATGGTAAAAGTTTTTTCCATTGAAGAAGTTTGATAAAATAGACTTATTGTGAATATATGTGAAAAAGGTGGCGAAGAACGATTAAAGAATCAGTGACGATAAAGACAATCGCGCAAGAACTTCAATTAAAAGAAAAACAAATTCAAGAAGTAATAAATCTACTTGAAGACTCAAACACCGTTCCGTTTATTGCCCGGTACCGAAAAGAACAAACCGGTGGGCTTGATGAAGTCCAAATTAGAGATATCATGGAGAAATGGCAATATGCACAGAACTTAGAGAAGCGAAAAGAAGAAGTTGTTCGCTTAATCGATGAGCAAGGAAAGCTGACAGATGAGCTCAAGAAATCTATTGAAGTTTCTACGAAGCTGCAGGAAGTAGAGGATTTATATCGCCCTTACAAGCAAAAGCGTCGTACGCGTGCCACGGTTGCGAAGGAAAAAGGCCTTGAACCATTCGCACAATGGCTGTTTAAGTTGCCGAAAGAAGGTAATCCGCAAGAAGAGGCAAAGAAATATCTATCAGATGAAAAAGAAGTACTTTCTGTTGAAGATGCTTTAAATGGAGCGAAGGACATTATTGCGGAGCAAATTTCTGATGACGCACAAACGAGACAGCTGATTCGTGAGAAGACATTTAAACAAGGGAAGCTTGAAACGAAGGCAAAAGATACTGAGAAAGACGAGAAGAAAATTTACGAAATGTACTATGAGTATGAAGAGCCTGTCTCAAAGGTAGTGCCGCACCGTGTGTTAGCGATGAATCGCGGGGAAAAAGAAGGTGCTTTGAAAGTCTCTGTTGCTATTGATGAAGCATCAATTGTAAACGTAATAGAGCGCAAGTTTGTTAAATATCCGAACTCTCCGACTGCCCCTTATGTTATTGAAGCAATTGAAGATGGTTATAAGCGATTAATTCAACCGTCGATTGAACGAGAGATTCGCAATGAATTAACTGATAAGGCGGAAGAGCAAGCTATACATATTTTTGCAGAAAACTTACGTCACCTTCTACTACAACCACCATTAAAAGGGAAGGTTGTGCTTGGCGTCGACCCGGCATATCGAACGGGTTGTAAGCTCTCTGTTGTAGATGCAACTGGGAAAGTGTTAAAGATTGACGTCATCTATCCGCATCCACCTGTTTCGAAGGCTAGTGAAGCGAAGAAGAAGATCAAGGCAATTATTCAGCAGTTTGGCGTGGAAATTGTTGCGATTGGGAATGGAACAGCTTCAAGGGAAACAGAAACCTTTGTAGCGGATATTTTGCGAGAGATGGAAGAGGGAATTTTCTACCTTATTGTAAATGAGGCGGGCGCCAGTGTTTACTCGGCTTCTGATCTTGCAAGGGAAGAGTTTCCTGATTTTCAGGTGGAAGAACGGAGCGCGGTCTCCATTGCAAGAAGACTACAAGATCCTCTTGCAGAATTAGTGAAAATTGATCCGAAGTCTGTCGGTGTTGGCCAGTATCAACATGATGTGACGCAGAAGCGTTTGAATGAATCACTCACCTTTGTTGTAGAAACAGTTGTAAACCAAGTTGGAGTGAATGTGAATACGGCGTCTTCCTCCTTATTGCAATATGTAGCTGGCCTTACGAAAACAGCTGCAAATAATATTGTGAAGAAGCGAGAAGAAATTGGACATTTCCGTAATCGGAAACAATTGAAAGACGTACCTCGCCTTGGCCCGAAAACATATGAGCAATGTATCGGTTTCTTGCGTATTTTAGAAGGTGAACAGCCATTAGACCGCACACCTATTCACCCTGAAAGCTATAAGGAAACAGAACAATTGTTACATAAGCTTGGTTGTACGGTGAATGAATTAGGTACAGAGAAATTGAAAGAGCAGCTTTCTCAAATTGATATCGCGGGTACAGCAGAGCAGCTAGAAATCGGGAAATTAACACTTCAGGATATTGTGGATGCCTTGAGTCGACCAGGCCGTGACCCGCGCGATGATGTGCCAAAGCCATTGCTGCGAACAGATATTTTAACACTCGAAGACTTATCGAAAGGGATGGAGTTAGAAGGAACCGTCCGAAATGTTGTTGACTTTGGTGCATTTGTTGACATAGGTGTAAAACAAGATGGTCTTGTGCACATTTCAAAGTTAAGCAGACGCTTCGTGAAACATCCATTAGATGTTGTCTCGGTAGGACAGATTGTTAAGGTTTGGGTTGATGATGTAGATAAGAATAAAGGAAGAGTTGCATTAACGATGCTTTCTCCAGAATAAGCACTGCTTTATGAGCAGTGTTTTTTTCTATAGAAAAACCAACATTGATTAAGTAGACGAATTTGCCCGCAATCCTTTTCTTTAAATGCTCGCGTCAGTTGATTAATTAACCAAATAGGCATAAGCTAACCCCCTTTATCCGCCTTTCCAAGATGAGGTATTGTAAATTGTATGCTTACAGCGGATAAAATGTGCTATAATATCACAACTACATAAGTTTCTGCACGCTGAATTGTTTGGTGAAGAAAAGGAAGGGTAACGATGAATGATGCCGAGCTTCAAGCATTAACCGAGGAAATCTCTGAGACGTACTTTGGTTTGCCATTTGCACATCAAGCATACTTCAATCACCGGTTGAGAACGACAGGCGGCCGATATATGCTGCGTTCACATCACATTGAAATTAACCGAAAGTACCTTGATGAGCAGGGGAAGGAAGCATTGGTTGGGATTATCAAGCATGAACTCGTGCATTATCACCTGCATCTTGCTGGTAAAGGGTACAAGCATCGTGACCGAGACTTTAAACAATTAATGAAGGAAGTAGGAGCACCTCGTTATTGCACCCCACTCTCATCAGCGAAGAAAACAACGGTTTATCATTTCTATACATGCAAGCAGTGTGGGCTCATTTACAAACGAAAGCGACGGATTAATACGGCGAAGTATGTCTGTGGTAAGTGTAAAGGGAAACTGCAAAAAACGTCCTGAAAAAATATTAACAAGGGGTGTTGATCTACCTTTGATAATATGTTAAATTATAAAAGCGTCGTTGAGATGACGGCAAACAAAATGCCGATAAAAATATTTATAAAAAAATGTTGACATCTAGTTAACAAATGTAATATAATAATTTTTGTCGCTGAAAGAAAAACATATCGTTCCACAGTAGCTCAGTGGTAGAGCTATCGGCTGTTAACCGATCGGTCGTAGGTTCGAATCCTACCTGTGGAGCCAAACGGAGAAGTACTCAAGTGGCTGAAGAGGCGCCCCTGCTAAGGGTGTAGGTCGCGTAAGCGGCGCGAGGGTTCAAATCCCTCCTTCTCCGCCATTTCATGGCCCGTTGGTCAAGTGGTTAAGACACCGCCCTTTCACGGCGGTAACACGGGTTCGAATCCCGTACGGGTCACCACTTACATAACATATTCGGAGGATTAGCTCAGCTGGGAGAGCACCTGCCTTACAAGCAGGGGGTCGGCAGTTCGATCCTGTCATCCTCCACCATCTATATGGTCCGGTAGTTCAGTTGGTTAGAATGCCTGCCTGTCACGCAGGAGGTCGCGGGTTCGAGTCCCGTCCGGACCGCCATTTTTTGCCCGATAGCCAAGCGGTAAGGCAACGGACTTTGACTCCGTCATGCACTGGTTCGAATCCAGTTCGGGCAGCCATTTTAAGAGCCATTAGCTCAGTTGGTAGAGCATCTGACTTTTAATCAGAGGGTCGAAGGTTCGAATCCTTCATGGCTCACCATTTTTTTGCGGGTGTGGTGGAACTGGCAGACACGCTAGACTTAGGATCTAGTGCCTTACGGCGTGGGGGTTCGACTCCCTCCACCCGCACCATAAAAATGCGGTCGTGGCGGAATGGCAGACGCGCTAGGTTGAGGGCCTAGTGGGGGCGACCCCGTGGAGGTTCAAGTCCTCTCGGCCGCACCAAGAAGAACAATATATAGAATGCGCCCGTAGCTCAATTGGATAGAGCGTCTGACTACGGATCAGAAGGTTAGGGGTTCGACTCCTCTCGGGCGCGCCATATTTTTTGAAACAACAAGCTGAAACAAAGTTCAATTATAAATAATAAACGGGAAGTAGCTCAGCTTGGTAGAGCACATGGTTTGGGACCATGGGGTCGCAGGTTCGAATCCTGTCTTCCCGACCATTCCAATTTTTGTGCGGGTGTAGTTTAGTGGTAAAACCTCAGCCTTCCAAGCTGATGTCGTGGGTTCGATTCCCATCACCCGCTCCAAAACGGGCCTGTAGCTCAGCTGGTTAGAGCGCACGCCTGATAAGCGTGAGGTCGGTGGTTCGAGTCCACTCAGGCCCACTCTCGTTTTAAATGTTCTTTGAAAACTGGACAAAATGAACATGCTTAACGAGCAAGTTTCAAATTTTTTTCGAACTTCCATTTGGAAGCTTATCGGAGAGTTTGATCCTGGCTCAGGACGAACGCTGGCGGCGTGCCTAATACATGCAAGTCGAGCGGATGAAGGGGAGCTTGCTCCCTGGATTCAGCGGCGGACGGGTGAGTAACACGTGGGCAACCTGCCTGTAAGACTGGGATAACTCCGGGAAACCGGGGCTAATACCGGATAATCAAGTGAACCGCATGGTTCGCTTGTAAAAGACGGTTTTGCTGTCACTTACAGATGGGCCCGCGGCGCATTAGTTAGTTGGTGGGGTAACGGCCTACCAAGACAACGATGCGTAGCCGACCTGAGAGGGTGATCGGCCACACTGGGACTGAGACACGGCCCAGACTCCTACGGGAGGCAGCAGTAGGGAATCATCCGCAATGGACGAAAGTCTGACGGTGCAACGCCGCGTGAACGATGAAGGCCTTCGGGTCGTAAAGTTCTGTTGTTAGGGAAGAACAAGTGCCGGAGTAACTGCCGGCACCTTGACGGTACCTAACCAGAAAGCCACGGCTAACTACGTGCCAGCAGCCGCGGTAATACGTAGGTGGCAAGCGTTGTCCGGAATTATTGGGCGTAAAGCGCGCGCAGGCGGTTTCTTAAGTCTGATGTGAAAGCCCGTGGCTCAACCACGGAGGGTCATTGGAAACTGGGGAACTTGAGTGCAGAAGAGGAGAGGAATTCCACGTGTAGCGGTGAAATGCGTAGATATGTGGAGGAACACCAGTGGCGAAGGCGACTCTCTGGTCTGTAACTGACGCTGAGGCGCGAAAGCGTGGGGAGCAAACAGGATTAGATACCCTGGTAGTCCACGCCGTAAACGATGAGTGCTAAGTGTTAGGGGGTTTCCGCCCCTTAGTGCTGAAGTTAACGCATTAAGCACTCCGCCTGGGGAGTACGACCGCAAGGTTGAAACTCAAAGGAATTGACGGGGGCCCGCACAAGCGGTGGAGCATGTGGTTTAATTCGAAGCAACGCGAAGAACCTTACCAGGTCTTGACATCCTCTGACCACCCTGGAGACAGGGCTCCCCTTCGGGGGCAGAGTGACAGGTGGTGCATGGTTGTCGTCAGCTCGTGTCGTGAGATGTTGGGTTAAGTCCCGCAACGAGCGCAACCCTTGTCCTTAGTTGCCAGCATTTAGTTGGGCACTCTAAGGAGACTGCCGGTGACAAACCGGAGGAAGGTGGGGATGACGTCAAATCATCATGCCCCTTATGACCTGGGCTACACACGTGCTACAATGGATGGTACAAAGGGAAGCAAGACCGCGAGGTGGAGCCAATCCCATAAAGCCATTCTCAGTTCGGATTGCAGGCTGCAACTCGCCTGCATGAAGCCGGAATCGCTAGTAATCGCGGATCAGCATGCCGCGGTGAATACGTTCCCGGGCCTTGTACACACCGCCCGTCACACCACGAGAGTTTGTAACACCCGAAGTCGGTGGGGTAACCTTTGGAGCCAGCCGCCGAAGGTGGGACAAATGATTGGGGTGAAGTCGTAACAAGGTAGCCGTATCGGAAGGTGCGGCTGGATCACCTCCTTTCTAAGGATTTTATATGCACCAACGGTGCAAAACGATTAAGCATGTTTCATTTTGTTCAGTTTTGAGAGAGCATTCTCTCAATCAATGTTTGTTCCTTGAAAACTAGATAACCGAAACAGAAGTAAAGATTCCTTTTTAAATTAAACCGATTTAAAGGGTATGTGCAAATGCGTTTATGTATGATGCTCATCAATGGTTAAGTTAGAAAGGGCGCACGGTGGATGCCTTGGCACTAGGAGCCGATGAAGGACGAGACTAACATCGATATGCTTCGGCGAGCTGTAAGTAAGCGTTGACCCGGAGATTTCCGAATGGGGAAACCCACTGTCCGTAATGGGGCAGTATCATCATCTGAATCCATAGGGTGATGAAGGCAGACCCGGGGAACTGAAACATCTAAGTACCCGGAGGAAGAGAAAGCAAACGCGATTTCCCGAGTAGCGGCGAGCGAAACGGAAACAGCCCAAACCAAGAGGCTTGCCTCTTGGGGTTGTAGGACGTTCCACATGGAGTTACAAAGGAACAGGATAAGTGAAGCGGCCTGGAAAGGCCGGCCACAGAAGGTAACAGCCCTGTAGCTGAAATCCTGTTCTCTCCGGAGCGGATCCTGAGTACGGCGGAACACGTGAAATTCCGTCGGAAGCAGGGAGGACCATCTCCCAAGGCTAAATACTCCCTAGTGACCGATAGTGAACCAGTACCGTGAGGGAAAGGTGAAAAGCACCCCTGACGGGGAGTGAAAAGATCCTGAAACCGTGTGCCTACAAGTAGTCGGAGCCCATTAACGGGTGACGGCGTGCCTTTTGTAGAATGAACCGGCGAGTTACGATCTCGTGCAAGGTTAAGTCGGAAAGACGGAGCCGCAGCGAAAGCGAGTCTGAATAGGGCGATATAGTACGTGGTCGTAGACCCGAAACCGAGTGATCTACCCATGTCCAGGGTGAAGTTCAGGTAACACTGAATGGAGGCCCGAACCCACGCACGTTGAAAAGTGCGGGGATGAGGTGTGGGTAGGGGTGAAATGCCAATCGAACTCGGAGATAGCTGGTTCTCCCCGAAATAGCTTTAGGGCTAGCCTCAAGGGAAGAGTCTTGGAGGTAGAGCACTGATTGGATGAGGGGCCCCCAACGGGTTACCGAGTTCAGTCAAACTCCGAATGCCAATGACTTATCCTTGGGAGTCAGACTGCGAGTGATAAGGTCCGTAGTCGAGAGGGAAACAGCCCAGACCACCAGCTAAGGTCCCTAAGTATACGTTAAGTGGAAAAGGATGTGGAGTTGCCCAGACAACCAGGATGTTGGCTTAGAAGCAGCCACCATTTAAAGAGTGCGTAATAGCTCACTGGTCGAGTGACTCTGCGCCGAAAATATACCGGGGCTAAACGTATCACCGAAGCTGTGGATGTTCCGTTGGAACATGGTAGGGGAGCGTTCTAAGCGCTTTGAAGCCAGACCGTAAGGACTGGTGGAGTACTTAGAAGTGAGAATGCCGGTATGAGTAGCGAAAAGACAAGTGAGAATCTTGTCCATCGAAAGCCTAAGGTTTCCTGAGGAAGGCTCGTCCGCTCAGGGTTAGTCGGGACCTAAGCCGAGGCCGAAAGGCGTAGGCGATGGCCAACAGGTTGAAATTCCTGTACACCTCCTCACCATTTGAGCAATGGGGGACGCAGGAAGGTAGGGTGAGCACGCCACTGGATGTGCGTGTCCAAGCCGTTAGGCTGACAACGAGGCAAATCCCGTTGTCATAAGGCTGAGCGGTGATGGCGAGGGAAATTTTAGTACCGAAGTCCCTGATCCTACACTGCCAAGAAAAGCCTCTAGCGAGGTGAGAGGTGCCCGTACCGCAAACCGACACAGGTAGGCGAGGAGAGAATCCTAAGATGAGCGGGAAAACTCTGGTTAAGGAACTCGGCAAAATGACCCCGTAACTTCGGGAGAAGGGGTGCTCTTTGGGGTTTATAGCCCCGAAGAGCCGCAGTGAATAGGCCCAAGCGACTGTTTAGCAAAAACACAGGTCTCTGCGAAGCCGCAAGGCGAAGTATAGGGGCTGACACCTGCCCGGTGCTGGAAGGTTAAGAGGAGGGGTTATCCTCACGGAGAAGCTCTGAATCGAAGCCCCAGTAAACGGCGGCCTAACTATAACGGTCCTAAGGTAGCGAAATTCCTTGTCGGGTAAGTTCCGACCCGCACGAAAGGTGCAACGACTTGGGCACTGTCTCAACCAGAGACCCGGTGAAATTATACTATGCGTGAAGATGCGCATTACCCGCGACAGGACGGAAAGACCCCGTGGAGCTTTACTGCAGCCTGATATTGAATTTTGGTACAGCTTGTACAGGATAGGCAGGAGCCTTGGAAGCGTGAGCGCCAGCTTACGTGGAGGCGCTGGTGGGATACTGCCCTTGCTGTATTGAAATTCTAACCCTGAGCCGTTATCCGGCTCGGAGACAGTGTCAGGTAGGCAGTTTGACTGGGGCGGTCGCCTCCCAAAAGGTAACGGAGGCGCCCAAAGGTTCCCTCAGAATGGTTGGAAATCATTCGCAGAGTGTAAAGGCACAAGGGAGCTTGACTGCGAGACCTACAAGTCGAGCAGGGACGAAAGTCGGGCTTAGTGATCCGGTGGTTCCGCATGGAAGGGCCATCGCTCAACGGATAAAAGCTACCCCGGGGATAACAGGCTTATCTCCCCCAAGAGTCCACATCGACGGGGAGGTTTGGCACCTCGATGTCGGCTCATCGCATCCTGGGGCTGTAGTCGGTCCCAAGGGTTGGGCTGTTCGCCCATTAAAGCGGTACGCGAGCTGGGTTCAGAACGTCGTGAGACAGTTCGGTCCCTATCCGTCGTGGGCGCAGGAAATTTGAGAGGAGCTGTCCTTAGTACGAGAGGACCGGGATGGACACACCGCTGGTGTACCAGTTGTTCCGCCAGGAGCATCGCTGGGTAGCTACGTGTGGACGGGATAAGTGCTGAAAGCATCTAAGCATGAAGCCCCCCTCAAGATGAGATTTCCCATAGCGTCAAGCTAGTAAGATCCCTCAGAGATGATGAGGTAGATAGGTTCGGGGTGGAAGCGTGGCGACACGTGCAGCTGACGAATACTAATCGATCGAGGACTTAACCAATTTAATTGGAAATGCAAGACAACCAGCGTGCATCATACATGCACTGCACACTTCTGTTTCACGTGTTATCTAGTTTTGAGGGAACAAACCTCAATTAAATAGTCTGGTGGCAACAGCGAAGAGGTCACACCCGTTCCCATACCGAACACGGAAGTTAAGCTCTTCAGCGCCGATGGTAGTTGGGGTTCTTCCCCTGTGAGAGTAGGACGCCGCCAGGCAAAAAGCTCAGCATCTAATACAATTAGGTGTTGAGCTTTTTTTATATATTATTTAAAGTTAGTTAAATAGTGAGGTATTGAGACAACCACAAATAAGTTGGTTGTTGCTATTTATTGAAATAAGGAGTGCTATGAATTGTCGAAACATTTTGATACGAAAACAGTGCATTCTGGTGAGAATGTTGATGTGAAAAGTGTAAGTAAAACAAAGCCTATTTATCAAACGTCTGTTTTTGCTTTTGAAAACTTAGATGATTTGGAAGGTTATTTTAGTGGTGAGAAGGACTATCTTTATTCTCGAATGGGAAATCCAAATGTGAATGATTTAGCAGCAAGTGTTGCAAAATTAGAAAATGCTCCAGCAGGATTGGCTGCAGCTTCAGGTATGGCTGCGATTCTTTCAGGGTTATTAGCAGTCGTTTCGAATGGTGATCATATTGTAGCGCCTACTGACCTTTATGGTGGAACATATCAGCTGCTGGCCGAAGAGCTTAAGACGTTTGGAATTGAGGTCTCATTTGTATCGTTTGCAAACCACGAGAACGTGAAGAGTGCTATTCAAGCTAATACAAAGCTCATTTATTCTGAGTCTGTCACAAATCCTTTTCTTAGAGTAGAAAATATTGATGGTTTAATAAGCATAGCGAAAGCATATAATGTAAAGGTTATGATTGACAATACATTTGCTACACCTTACTTATCTCAACCTTATGAAAAAGGCGTAGATTTAGTTGTACATAGCGCAACAAAGTATATTGGCGGACATAGTGATGTAACAGCTGGTGTATTAGTTGGTGATGAGGAATTAGTGCAAAAAGCGAAACAAAAAGTTTCAAACCTTGGAGCAAACTTAAGCCCATTTGAAGCATGGCTAGGATGCAGAGGATTAAAAACCTTATCTGTTCGGATGGAGCGACATGTGAAGAACGCCCAAAAGCTTGCTGACAGATTAAGAAAAAACCATCTCGTTAGCAAAGTCTTTTACCCTGAATTTGTTTCGGAAAAAGGAAATGGGGCAATTGTTACGGTTGATATGACAGAAAAATGCAATGTGGAAGCATTTTTTGAAAATTTAACTTGGATTAAGATTGTTCCATCACTTGCAGGATGTGAAACGAGTATTTCTTATCCTCTTGGTACTTCTCATCGGAGTTTGCCAGAAGATTTGCAGAAAGAACTAGGAATTACAAAAGGGCTTATTCGAATTTCGGTTGGGTTAGAAGATAGTGCAGATATTATCGAAGAAATCGAACAGGCGCTATTACAAGCGGCAAAATGATAATCCAAATAAATGGTAAAAATAATTTCGAGGAGGCCTTGCGTCTCCTTCGATTCTATGGTATATTTATATATGTCAGTAAGAAGACATTGATTGGAACTCAAACATCAGTGTCTTAAATAATATACTTTCTTATCGTCGCGGGGTGGAGCAGTCTGGTAGCTCGTTGGGCTCATAACCCAAAGGTCGTAGGTTCAAATCCTGCCCCCGCAACCAAATTATTTTCATTAACTAAGTCGAAATACTTCCTAGCTAATGAACCCAAATTAAATTTCATGACCTACAGAACTTACGAAACCAGATGTTTCGTTTTTTTTATGTCTGAAAACTGATTTCCATTTAGCTTTTACTTCTTTTATAATAGAAATAACGATTGTATCCTTAGGTCTTTGTCCTAAGGTTTTTTTATACCATTCGAACAATGGGAGTCTTTCGGGTATAATAGATAGTGCTTTCAACAATAGAACATAGGTGATTAACGTGGAGATATATGAATTTGAAACAACTTCGCCAGAAGAAACAAAACAAATAGCAGAACGGTTAGCAGCGCTTCTTTTGCCAGGGGACGTCTTGACACTTGAAGGCGATTTAGGTGCAGGTAAGACGACTTTTACCAAAGGGCTTGCGAAAGGGCTTGGCGTGAAACGAACAGTCAACAGCCCGACCTTTACAATTATCAAAGAATACCAAGGAAGAATGCCATTTTATCATATGGATGTCTATCGGCTTGAGAACAGTGATGAAGATTTGGGCTTTGAGGAATATTTCTTTGGTGAAGGGGTAACAGTTGTGGAATGGGCTCAGTTTATTGCAGATGAGTTACCTGAGCAGTATTTAGAAATTGTTGTTCATCATACAGGAGATGATCAGCGGAAAATTACATGTAAACCTCATGGAGAGCGTTACGTCCAAGTTTGTAAGGAGTTAATGCAGTGATGAAAGTGTTAGCAATTGATACGTCAAATGATGTTATGGGTATTGCCGTACTCGATGGTGACAAAGTAGCTGGAGAGTACATTACAAATATTAAAAAAAATCATTCGGTACGCCTCATGCCTTCAGTGCAACGCTTATTAGAAGAAACCAATATAAAGCCGAAAGAGTTGGACAAGATTGTCGTGGCGAATGGGCCTGGCTCTTATACTGGCGTCAGAATCGGTGTGACAGTGGCGAAAACGTTAGCTTGGTCATTGAATATCCCGTTAGTAGGTGTGTCTGGACTTGAAGCGCTTGCTTATAACGGCAGGTACTTCAATGGAAAAATTGCGCCGATCTTTGATGCGAGAAGAGGGCAAGTTTTTACAGGGTTGTATGAGTGGAAAGATGGTCAGTTAACAAAGGTTATGGAAGAGAAGATGGTGATTCTAGCTGATTGGGTGAAGGAACTGAAGAAGTTAGAGGAACCGATTCTTTTTCTAGGAAATGATGTGGCATTGCATCGTGAAACAATTGTGTCGGAATTAGAGGATGCTGCTGAATTACCACAGATGCCGCAATACAACCCTCGACCATCTGAATTGGCGTATACAGGGCTTAATAAGGAAGCTGAAAATATACATGGCTTCGTACCAAACTACTTAAGGCTGGCAGAAGCAGAAGCTAATTGGCTTAAAGCACAGAAGAATTAAGGTGACCATAATGGAAAAGCAGCAAGTCATTTCTTTTCGACTTATGAAAGAGCAGGATGTTGATGACGTAATGAAAGTGGAAGAAGCATCCTTTCCCATTCCGTGGAGTAAAGATGCCTTCTATAATGAGGTTGTTCATAACCAATTTGCACATTATCTTCTTCTTGAGAAAGATGAAGAGGTGATCGGGTATTGTGGAATATGGATAATAATTGATGAAGCACATATTACAAATGTGGCGATTTTGCCTGAAGAGCGTGGAAACAAATATGGGGAGAAGTTAATGAGACAGGCAATGGACTTTGCGGTCGCATTAGGTGCTGCCACACTTAGCTTAGAAGTCCGTGTCTCAAATTATGTGGCACAAAATCTGTATCGAAAGCTCGGCTTTGAAGCTGGCGGTATACGGAAAAACTATTATGCTGATAATCAAGAGGATGCATTAGTAATGTGGGTGAAACTTAAATGAATGAAAAAGATGTAATTGTATTAGGGATTGAAACAAGCTGTGATGAAACAGCTGCGGCAATTGTACGCAACGGGCGAGAAATTCTATCGAATGTCGTGGCTTCTCAAATTGAAAGTCATAAACGATTTGGCGGAGTCGTACCTGAAGTCGCATCTCGTCACCATGTAGAACAATTAACGCTGGTTTTCGAAGAGGCGCTTAATAAAGCGGAAATGACATTTGAAGATATTGATGCGATTGCAGTTACAGAGGGGCCTGGACTTGTCGGTGCCTTATTAACAGGCGTGAATGCAGCGAAGGCAATGGCTTTTGCTCACGGTATTCCGCTTGTACCTGTGCATCATATTGCCGGTCATATTTATGCGAATCGCTTTGTTGAAGAAATGGTATTTCCATTGCTTTCACTTGTCGTCTCAGGTGGTCATACAGAGCTTGTCTATATGAAAGAACATGGCCATTATGAAGTGATTGGGGAGACAAGAGATGACGCTGCAGGCGAAGCCTATGATAAAGTCGCGCGTACGTTGAACTTGCCTTATCCAGGTGGTCCTGAGATCGACAGATTAGCTCAAGTTGGAGAGGTAACGATTGACTTTCCGCGTGCTTGGCTTGAAAAGGATTCATATGATTTTAGCTTCAGTGGTTTAAAATCGTCTGTTATTAATACGCTTCATAATGCGAAGCAGCGAAATGACACGTTGCGGCCAGAAGACATTGCAGCCAGCTTTCAAGAGAGCGTAGTTGATGTGTTAGTGACGAAGACTGCACGTGCTGCAGAAGAATACGATGTGAAGCAAGTATTAGTAGCTGGGGGAGTAGCTGGGAATAAAGGGCTGAGAGCCAGATTAGAAGAAGTGTTCTCACAAATGGATGTTCCACTTATTATCCCTCCGTTAAAGCTGTGCACCGATAATGCAGCCATGATCGCTGCTGCTGGCACAATTGAATATGAAAAAGGAAAACGTGCGTCGTTAGCTCTAAATGGCGTGCCTGGTCTCGACTTGGAACGTTTCAGTGGGTAAAAGGTTGACTCAATTTGGGTCAACCTTTTTTATTTGGCGGTGTGGATAAACTTATGCACATGGGAAAGGTTTTTGTGGAAAACTACTACAAAACTCGACATCATCATGTTTATGATGTTAATAACAGTTTGTGGATAAACCAGCACAATTCTGTGGATAAAGAGGATAACTTTAAAATCTATTGTAAATATAGCATTTACAATGTGGATAAGCATGTGGATAGTGTGAATATGTCAGAATATTTATTCACATATCCACCATAAAAAAGAACCCTCGGTGACAAATACCGAGGGTTTTACACATCTTCCTGCAAACTTTCCCATTCTTCCATTAAAGTTTCTAATTTTTGTTGAATGGACTCATTTTCTGTATTTAATTCTTGTGATTTCTCATAGTCCTCATATACCTCTGGCTTACAAAGTTCATCTTCATTTTGCTGGAGCTTCGTTTCTAAAGCTTCGATTTCTTCCTCAATTTCTGCAATGCGTCGTTCTGTTTGTCGTTTCTTACGTTTTTCTTGTTTGTCTTGTTCATATTGATTTTTATCCTGTTGTGCGTTGGTTGTGGATAAATGAGCGTTTTCTTTCTGTGCTTCTGCTCGTTCCAGCTGTTCAAGCTCGTATTTTTCCTGTTTCTTCTCTTGGTAGTAATCATAATCACCGAGATATTCTGTCATACCTTCTCCGGAAAGCTCTAGGACCCGGGTGGCGATTCGATTAATAAAATAACGGTCATGGGAAACGAACAGCAATGTGCCTGGATAATCAATTAATGCGTTTTCGAGCACTTCTTTACTATCTAAATCAAGATGGTTTGTCGGCTCATCCAGAATGAGAAAGTTTGCCTTTTCCATCATTAATTTAGCGAGTGAGAGCCGGGCTTTCTCGCCGCCGCTTAATTCTTGAACGTTCTTCAGTACATCATCACCGCTGAATAGGAAATTTCCAAGCACGGTGCGAATTTCTTTCTCATTCTTCTGTGGATAATCATCCCACAGTTCATCGAGAACACGTTTGTTTGATGTAAGATTCGCTTGTTCTTGATCATAATAGCTAATCTTTACATGTGAGCCGTACTGCACGTCTCCTGCTTTTGCCTCAAGCATATGATTAATCGTCTTCAATAATGTTGACTTACCGACTCCGTTCGGTCCGATAAGTGCCGCACTTTCTCCACGTGTGAGTAAGAAGGTAATTTGTTCAGATAGTGCTTCGGAATTAGGGTATCCGATTGCTAAATCTTTCGCTTTAATGACGTCATTTCCACTAATCCGCTCAATATCAAATGAGAAGGATGCAGATTTTTCATCGCCTTGTGGCCGGCCCATGCGATCCATACGCTGGAGCTGCTTTCGGCGACTTTGCGCGCGCTTTGTTGTGGAAGCACGGGCAATATTTTTTTGAATAAATGCTTCTGTTTTTGCAATTTCTTCTTGTTGTTTCTCGTATTGCTTCCACTCACGCTCAAGACGACTTGCTTTTTCCTCTAGGTATTTACTGTAGTTACCGTGGTACTTTGTACTTTTTGTGCGGGAAATTTCATATACTTGAGTGACAAGCTTATCTAAGAAGTATCGGTCATGCGATACAATCAGCAATGCTCCAGGGTAGCCTTGTAAGTATTGCTCTAACCATGTCAACGTTTCAATGTCGAGATGGTTTGTCGGCTCATCGAGTATGAGCAGATCTGGCTTTGTAAGCAGCAGCTTTCCGAGTGCAAGGCGTGTTTTCTGACCACCGCTTAGGGTGGAAATAGGTGTACTGTAATCAAAATTACCAAAGTTTAAGCCATGCAGCACACTGCGTGTATCGGCTTCGTATTGGTAACCGCCTTTGTCTTTGAAGGAAAGCTGTAAGGCATCATATTCTCCTAGGACTTTTTCATAGTCTGCTTCGTTCTTGAAAGCATCTGGATCAGACATTTTCACTTCTAATTCACGAAGGCGGCTTTCCATTTTCTTAAGCGGTTGGAAAACTGTCATCATTTCATCCCAAATCGACAGCTCAGACTCTAGTCCTGTGTGCTGTTCCAAATAACCAACAGACAAGTCCTTCGGTTTGATAATTTCGCCGCTTTCGTGGGATAGCTGTCCGGCAATTACTTTCAATAATGTAGACTTTCCTGCCCCGTTTTTTCCGACGAGGGCAATGCGATCATTTGATTGTACTTCCAGTTTAATATTCGATAAAATAGGATCAGCACCAAATGATTTCGATAAGTCATTTACTTGTAATAAAATCATGTCCGTTCACCTCATTTTCAATAAGGTTAGTGTATCGTACTCTGTAAGAAGCGGGCAAATAATTTATCAAGGAATACAGACAGAAGGAAAAAATTAATGTAAGGTTAGAGATAGAATGCGTATATCTGCTCGTACGTTTCAATGGAAGCGTTCGCATTAGCAGACTAAATACACCGAATAACAGAACAAGAAGCAATGGGGGTGCAAGATGAATTTCGAGCAAAATAAAATACCGCAAGCTACAGCGAAAAGACTGCCGCTCTATTACCGGTTCATTAAGAACTTACATGCTTCGGGGAAGAAGCGGGTGTCTTCAGCTGAACTGAGCGAAGCGGTAAAAGTCGATTCAGCAACCATTCGAAGAGATTTCTCGTATTTTGGAGCATTAGGAAAAAAGGGGTACGGGTACAATGTCAATTATCTGTTGTCATTCTTTCGCAAGACATTGGACCAAGATGAAGTGACAGGCGTCTGCTTAATTGGAGTAGGAAATTTAGGTACTGCATTTTTACATTATAATTTTACTAAAAATAATAATACAAAAATTGAAATGGCATTTGATATTTCGCAAGAAAAGATTGGTACTGAAATTGGCGGCGTTCCAGTCTATCATCTAGACGACCTGGAAGAAAAAGTGAATGAACAGTTATCGGTGGCAATCTTGACCGTTCCAGCTCAAGCAGCCCAAACGATAACGGACAGGCTCATCGAGAAAGGAATTAAGGGGATTCTTAATTTCACTCCAGCCCGAATCCACGTGCCTGCTGGCATTCGTATTCACCATATTGACCTTTCTGTTGAGCTTCAATCGTTGATTTATTTCTTAAAGCATTACCCGATTGAAGGAAATGAAGGATAAGAGATTTCCAGTCATCCCTTCATGTGAACAGTTGATCAATGAAAAAAGGTTTGCCGAGGATGGCAAACCTTTACTTCTTTTTTTTGAGTCTTTTTTGTAGTTTTAGAAAACGTACAGCGATGAAGAAATCATACGCTGCAATCAGCATAAGGATAATTGTCCACGTATTCCAAACCGTTTCCTGGGCACTTTGAATAGCAAGTGAAGTAAACAAAAAACCCATAAAACCGTAAATGACACTCATCCTTATTGGCGTCACTCTCATAGGAACCATCCTCCAATAAATGCTTGCGCTTCATTCATTTGGCGTTCCCATTCTTCAAGCTTCTCTGGATCAATGAATCGGACCAGAATAACAAGGGTATTCATCGTAACATGTGCGAAGATCGGCACCCAAATTCGTCTTGTTTTGTAATAAAGAAAGGCAAAGACAAACCCAATTGACGAATAGATTAAAAGGTGTTCAAGCTCGACATGAATCGCGCCGAATATGATAGAACTAATAATGGCTGCGAACCAGAAGTTCATTTTCTTCATTAATTCACCAAACAAAATCTTCCGGAAGATAATCTCTTCATAAATCGGACCAAGTACAGAGGTAACGACAATGAAGAAAGGCGAGATCTTCGTAATTTTGTAGAGCATTTCTGTATTTTCTGAACCAAGCTCTACATTAAACACATAAACTTCAATCAGCGCAGCAATATTTTGTGCAAACATGGCTAAGAAGATACCGCCGACTGCCCAAAGAGCTGACTTCGTTACAGATGAGCGGTTTCGCTGCTCGAAAACAGGCTGCTTCATCGCACGCAGTAACATGAAGACTACGAGAAGCCCAGTGCCGAATGAGGAAACTGTCCACCAGACGAAAGCATTTTCTCTTGTGAGTCCAAATGACTCAAACAATTCTTGACCGAAGAGCGGTCCGGAAAACTGGACAATTATATAGGTTAAGATGATGTACCAATATTGTTTAGTCAAAACAAGTGACTCCTTTACATAGAATTGAAAGTCCCTCATATTTTATCATAACTTCATTCATACGCTGAAACATTCCCACTCATAACCTAAATAACTTCTGTTTAAACATTTGAGATCAAGGAAATGATGCAATTGTGTAGAACACGTAAATCGTGGATAAAGATCTAGAATTTTTTACTTTTTCTACTTGCAAAAATTCCATCATTTATTTATTATAATAAATGTGTTAGCACTCATGATGAACGAGTGCTAATAATTAAAAGTTAAGAATATAGATTTTAGGAGGGTGTTTCACTTGTTAAAGCCTTTAGGTGACCGTATTGTTATTGAGTTAGTTGAATCTGAAGAGAAGACTGCAAGCGGTATCGTACTTCCGGATTCTGCGAAAGAAAAGCCGCAAGAAGGTAAAGTAGTCGCAGTTGGTGCAGGCCGTGTAGCAGACAATGGTGAGCGTATCGCACTTGAAGTAAGCGAAGGCGACCG
Source organism: Bacillus tianshenii (assembly GCA_020524525.2). NCBI lineage: Bacteria > Bacillati > Bacillota > Bacilli > Caryophanales > Bacillaceae > Sutcliffiella > Sutcliffiella tianshenii. Next base: position 3,570,285 of record CP129018.1, read on the forward strand.
TGTCATTTATTCAAAATATGCTGGTACTGAAGTAAAATACGAAGGCAATGAATATCTAATCCTTCGTGAAAGTGATGTATTAGCGGTTATTGGCTAACAGATCTTGAACGTTAAGGTCTACTAGTCGTGGTACATAGTAGATCACCCTTTATTTAATTTCTTTTTATAGATATTTAAAAATGACTTGGAACGATTTCTAAGGAGGTCTTGTAAATGGCTAAAGATATTAAGTTCAGTGAAGAAGCTCGCCGTTCGATGCTTCGTGGTGTAGATGCTCTTGCAAACGCAGTAAAAGTAACACTTGGACCTAAAGGTCGTAACGTTGTACTTGAGAAGAAATTCGGTTCTCCTCTAATCACAAACGATGGTGTAACAATTGCGAAGGAAATCGAACTTGAAGATAAATTCGAAAACATGGGTGCGAAGCTTGTTGCAGAAGTAGCAAGCAAAACAAACGACGTAGCTGGTGACGGTACAACAACTGCTACAGTTCTTGCACAAGCAATGATTCGTGAAGGTCTTAAGAACGTAACTTCTGGCGCAAACCCTATGGGCGTACGTAAAGGGATTGAGAAAGCTGTAGAGGTTGCTACTCAAGAGCTTAAAGACATTTCAAAGCCAATCGAAGGCAAAGATTCAATCGCACAGGTTGCTTCTATCTCTGCTGCTGACAATGAAGTTGGCCAATTAATCGCAGAAGCTATGGAGCGCGTTGGTAACGACGGCGTTATCACAATCGAAGAATCAAAAGGCTTCAACACAGAAATGGAAGTTGTTGAAGGTATGCAATTCGATCGTGGTTATGCTTCTCCATACATGGTTACTGACCAAGACAAAATGGAAGCAGTGCTTGAAGATCCATACGTACTTATCACTGATAAGAAAATCTCAAGCATCCAAGAAGTTCTTCCTGTTCTTGAGCAGGTTGTACAACAAGGCAAGCCTATCCTTATCATCTCTGAAGATGTTGAAGGCGAAGCACTTGCTACATTAGTTGTAAACAAACTTCGCGGTACATTCAATGCAGTTGCTGTTAAAGCTCCTGGCTTTGGTGACCGTCGTAAAGCAATGCTTGAAGATATCGCAGTTCTTACAGGCGGCGAAGTAATCACAGAAGACCTTGGCCTTGACCTTAAATCTGCAAATATCACTCAACTTGGTCGCGCTTCTAAAGTTGTTGTTACAAAAGAAAACACAACAATCGTTGAAGGCGCTGGCGAAGCTGACAAAATCGCAGCTCGCGTTAACCAAATCCGCGGTCAGCTTGAAGAAACAACTTCTGAATTCGACCGTGAAAAATTACAAGAGCGTCTTGCAAAGCTTGCAGGCGGCGTAGCAGTTATCAAAGTTGGTGCTGCAACTGAAACAGAATTGAAAGAGCGCAAACTTCGTATCGAAGACGCATTGAACTCAACTCGTGCGGCAGTAGAAGAAGGTATCGTATCCGGTGGTGGTACGGCGCTAGTTAACGTATACAACAAAGTTGCTTCACTTGATGCTGAAGGTGACGAAGCCACAGGTGTGAACATCGTTCTTCGCGCACTTGAAGAGCCAGTTCGCCAAATCGCACACAATGCAGGCCTTGAAGGCTCAATCATCGTTGAGCGCCTAAAAGGCGAAGAAATCGGCATCGGCTTCAACGCTGCAACTGGCGATTGGGTAAACATGGTTGACGCTGGTATCGTTGACCCAACAAAAGTAACTCGTTCAGCTCTTCAAAACGCTGCATCTGTAGCAGCTATGTTCCTAACAACTGAAGCAGTTGTCGCTGACAAGCCTGACGAAAACGAAGGCGGAATGCCTGACATGGGCGGAATGGGCGGCATGGGTGGAATGGGCGGAATGATGTAGTCATCCCCCCTCACCCCTAGAACCTTGTCTCTGAATGGAGACAGGGTTCTTTTTTTTGTACACAATAAAAATTAAAATGTTTGCTTTAGTGTGGTGGGGGACAGTCCCTAGCACCCGTTTCCTACTTAATCATATGACAGGTTTATAAATAAACAGTCAGGGTATTTACTTTATGGTGATCTTTATTTGGCTAAAGAGTAATAAATAGGAAGGAAGGATGTTAAAAAATAATGGAATCTAAAAAGATTAGATGGGGTGTTTTTCTACCGATGTCCGTTTTGCTGCTCATAACGGTACTTATCGGTATTTTTTATCCAACAGGTTTTTACAATGTTCAAACAAGCATCGTGGATTTTGCGTTTATAAATTTTGGCTGGCTGTTCAATTGGACTGTATTTATCTTGATTTTTCTTTGTTTGTATCTTGGTTTCTCTAAGTATGGCTCCATTAAATTTGGCGGCGCAGATGCTAAACCGATTGTTAGAACGTACACATGGTTTGCGATTTCCTTAACAGCTGGAATAGGGGTCGGAATTCTATTTTGGGGGCTAGCAGAACCCATCAATCACTTCAGTTCCCCACCTGAGGCTTTAGGAATCAAGGCAGGAACAGAGCAGGCTGCAGTGTTTGCCATCTCTACTAGCTTAAGGCATTGGACACTTGCTCCTTATGCTATTTACGTTTTATCGGGGATTGCTGTGGCTTATGCCCACTATAACTTAAAGCTCCCTTATACTATTAGTTCCACCTTATATCCATTGATTGGGAAAAGAGCTTTCGGGATAACTGGCACAATTGTGGATTGTTTAACCATGTTTGCAATAGCCGGTGGAATGGCAGCTGTACTTGGGGAAGGGGTCTTACAGATCGGAAGCGGTCTCAGTCACCTTACAGGTTTACCTACTGGGCCCGTAATGTGGGGATCACTCGTTATTTTAATTACAGCAAGTTACATAATATCAAGCTATACAGGATTAAAAAGAGGGATTAAATTTTTAGCCGATCAAAACACGAAAGTCTTTTTATTTTTATTAGTTTTTGTATTTGTGTTTGGCCCAACCATATTTATCTTTAATTTAGGCACTCAAGCGACAGGTTACTTCTTAACCCACATGCCTGAACGGTTTTTGTGGATGAGTGCGATGGAAGGATCGAAATGGCCAAGATGGTGGCCGATTTTCAACTGGTCGATCTGGCTTGCCTACGCACCTATTACAGGTATGTTCTTAGCAAGATTGGCATATGGCAGAACGATGCGGCAGTTTGTGGTGGTCAACTTGCTCTTGCCTGCCTTATTTGGAGCACTTTGGTTTTGGGCCTTTGGCGGAGCCTCAATCTATTTTGATTGGAAAGAGGATGGTCAGTTGTGGAATCTAATTAATAAAGAAGGAGGCCTTGAGCTATCGCTTTTCGCCTTTTTAGAACACTTCCCATTATCAACGATAATCAGCTGGTTGATGTTGATTACCATTTACATCTCCTTTACGACATTAGCTGACTCATTAACGACCACTGTTTCATCTTTGACAACAACTGGAAATACGATTCTTAACCCTGAACCTCCAGCTAGAGTGAAAGTTTTCTGGGGTATCATAATGGGATTGATGGCTTTATTAACGATTACTGCAGGCACGGGAGGAGAAATTACAGGTGTGGATGCGGTTAAGCAAATGGCTACTGTGGCCGGATTCCCCGTTCTATTCTTCATGATTATCCAGGCGATTGCTACTGTTAAGGGGATCACTAACACAACAACAGCTGTTCAAAAAACTACCCTTCAAACAAAAGTGACAGAAAAAGACGATTCGGACACTCAAGTTTACTCAAAGAACTAAAAGGTTTTACGTTAAAACAAAAGTTTAACAGAAAAATGTTTAGGGAAAATCCTTTTAATAAATTCATAAGATACTCTTTTATAATTTACCCTCATTATAGTATAAGGAGTGTATTCCGATTGCAATTTATTGAGAATAGGGAAATATTGAAAGACTATCAAACTATAAGAAGTCAAACGGAAAAGTTAGTATCGAACCTGCAAACGGAAGATTTTATCGTACAGGCGGCTACTCATGTCAGTCCGACAAAATGGCATTTAGCTCATACGACTTGGTTTTTTGAAAAGTTTATATTGGAGAAATATGTGCCAGGATATCAATATTTCAACTCAGAGTTCCTCTACTTATTCAATTCTTATTATGAAACCGTTGGCACTCCCCACCCCCAAGCCAAACGAGGGATGATCACCCGTCCAACGGTTAAAGAAACATTAGATTATCGAGCCTACGTCGACAAGCATATGAATGAACTACTATCAAGTCAGGAAGAAAATAAAGATATCGCACAACTGGTAGAAATCGGATTACAACATGAACAGCAACACCAGGAACTCATTTTGATGGATATTAAATTCAACTTCTCTTTTAACCCTCTTCATCCTGTTTTTCAAGAAAATAACTCTGTCTACTCTTCTGATTTACCAAAGCTATCTTTTCACGAGGTAAAGGGTGGTCTTGTCGAAATCGGACATAATGGGGATGGGTTCTCATTTGATAATGAGACGCCTCGCCATAAATCTTATCTGGAACCTTTTCAATTAGCTAACCGTCCCGTTACAAATGGAGAATTCATGGATTTTATCAATGATAAAGGATATGAAGTACCAAACTGGTGGTTGTCCGATGGCTGGAATAAAGTGAAGGAGGAAGAATGGGACCACCCTCAGTACTGGATAAAGCAAGATGGAAAGTGGTACAACTATACATTAGGAGGCTTAAAAGAAGTTGATCCAAATGCTCCAGTAACTCATGTAAGCTTCTATGAAGCTGATGCCTACGCAAGATGGGCGGGCAAGCGGCTGCCTACTGAGCAAGAGTGGGAACATGCTCTGGAGGGACATTCACTTGAAGGACATTTCGTGGAAGACGGACATTACCAGCCCCATTCTTTCTATAATGAAAGCCACACGTTTCATAAAGCGTTCGGGGATAATTGGGAATGGACCCAAAGTCCTTACGTTCCTTATCCGAAAAACAAGCCTTTGGAAGGTCCACTAGGCGAATATAATGCAAAATTCATGGCCAATCAGATGGTGATGAGGGGTGGTTCTTGTGTTACTTCACAGTCCCATATTCGCCTGACTTACCGAAACTTTTTCTATCCTGAAATGAGATGGCAGTTCAGCGGTTTTCGTTTAGCAGACAATTTGTAGCTCTAATGAAGAAGTAGCCATTAATATTCACAAAAGACTTGAGCCAGTATAATAACCTTCTCCACCAATGGGTTACTGTTCATAAAGTATCAAAACTTAGGGTGTTAAATCGATTTACTTGCTAAGGAAAACCTTGTCTCTCAATGGAGACAGGGTTCTTTGTTTTGAATTAGTTCGTTAAGGTTTGGTTTTGAGGTTAACCACCAAATAAATAAGCATCTACTGAAGAGTAGCTGACTTAAGGCCAAAAAAATTGAGCTTTTATGATTTGTCTCATATATCATTTTTGTTTATGGAGTAGAACTTTATTGTTATTAGTACAACACTAAACATTAGTGATGCAATAAGTGTTGAAATCCATCCAACCCAGCTTGCTATTGATTGGTTTTGTGTAACCACAAATATTCCATCTCCTGCTTTACCTGTTACTCCATAAAATAGTCCATGTATTGTGTTTAAACCAAAGTGAATCCCTGTATTAGCCCATATTGAGTTGGTTTTATAAAAAGAATATGTAAGGCTAAGACCTAATACAAGCGAAAAAATCGTATTTTGTATACTAAAGCCAGCGTACCAAATGTCATCAAAAGCATAGATAATGAGTGTTAGGGAAAATAAAACTAAAATAGGAACACGATTCTTAAAATGGTAGAATACTAGACCTCTTACAATCATGTCATTGATTATTGAGCCTGTACCAAACCCAAAGAGAACGACTAATAAAGGAAATATACTGTTACTAAAGTCTTTCAAACCTTGAAGCTCAAGTTTTCTAAAATAAAGGTACAAGCTGAATAAAACTGTCCATGCAATGGATCCAGTTAAAAATCCAAGTAATAAGTTTTTCCCCCATCCTTTAAACCTAACAAGGCCGTAAATATCTAATCCACGTGAGTGAAATTGCTTAGCAAGTAAATAAGCTAGTGGAAAAAATAAGATTATATGAACAAAGCGAATGCCATCATCCATACTAAAAATAATAGGAAGCACATTAAAATATATGCTTAGTAAAATAAATAAAAATAGGAACGTAAGTAGGTTTTTCATGTATTTTCCTCTAAAGGTAATTTGTTTTTTTGTATGTATAAAGATATCTCAAAGAGTGCGGAACCCAATGAGTAAATTAAAAGATGGTGCAAATAATTAGTATACAACACATACAGCAAGAAAAGGAGATTTATGTGTTGGTGTTTTGAGTAAATAGTTTGTTTTGCGAAGTACTAATAGACTGGAAATGAAACATAATTTTTATAAGGCAATCACTTGTCTGGGGAATCGGTGTTAAAAGATGAATATAGATTATGCGAAGGAAGAGAAAGCTTACCATAGATTTATTGGTAAGCTTTTTAAATGGATAAATTTGTTGTAATATGGAAGAAAATATAATTTAGGATTTGCTTTAGTGTGGTGGGGGACTGTCCCCAGCGCCTTCTGATGGCTTCGACAACCTAACAGTAGAGGGACTTGGGGTGACTGACAAGTCCTTTTTTTATGCACTTATAAAATAAGTGCAGGACTCTGCATTTTTCCTTTGCAAAGCTCTGCACTTCTATTTTGCAATAAACATAAATGGCAAAGGAAGAAATACCTTTTCATGCAAAATTACTATAATGAAATTTAACATTTTGCTAAAGCACTCATGTCCAAAACGTAAATTCAGGTTCACAATGTTACAGTGAAAAATTAACAAATCCTTGATATACCGCACTCTCATCACACGTCGTTAAAGAAAAAACACCCTTTCACCTTAGGGCGGCAGGATGTAGTCATCCCCCTGAAATCCACCTAGAACCTTGTCTCTGAATGGAGGCAGGGTTCTTTTTTTGAATTAGTTCGTTAAGGTTTGGTTTTGGTGTTAGAAGATGAATATAGATTAGGTAAAGGAAGAGAACGCTTACCAATAGATTTATTGGTAAGCTTTTTTAATGGATAATTTTGTTGTAAAATGGAATAAAATATAAATTAGGATTTGCTTTAGTGTGGTGGGGGACTGTCCCCAAAGCCCTAGTCAATAAACCCCTGAAATTGTCTTAATGTGTAAATATATGTGTTATAATTAGGTGGAATTAACAATATATGACTGGTGAATTTAAATATTTGCATGGGATGTGTTACTAATGTATTTGGCCGAATTGAAGGTATGGAACTTTAGAAAGTATGGTGGTACCTCTGTTGATGAAGAGCCTTCATTAATTGTGAATTTCAAACAGGGCCTAAATCTTCTTGTTGGAGAAAATGATTGTGGAAAAACTACAATTATTGATGCAATAAAACATCTGCTAGGTACTCAAAGCTTTGACTTCAATAGAATTGACGAAGATGACTTTTATGTTAGTGAACCAGGGGTAAGAGCAAATCATTTGAAGATTGAAGGCAAATTCAAGTCATTATCTGATGAAGAGTCAGGCAGGTTTTTAGAATGGATCACTTTTGGCAAGGAAGGTAAAAGTGAACTAATTATTCGCTTGGGAGCAAAATTTAAGAATAATAAGGTCTTTACTTCTATAACTGCTGGTGAGGAAGGATTGGATTCAAGGTTTGAGGCAAGAGATTTGTTAAGAGTTACATATTTAAAACCTTTAAGAGATGCAGAAAGTGAACTATCATCTGGTTATAAGTCAAGATTTGCCCAGATATTAAGGAATCATCCTCTTTTTGAAAAAAAAGAAAGTGAACATACATTAGAGAAATATATCCGTATAGCGAATTCTAGAATAAAGGATTATTTTGAAAAAGAGAGTTTAGAACAAGAGGATATTTTTGAAATTGTTGACGGAGAAGAAGGTGCTAAGTTAATTACGAGTTTCTTAGATTTAACTCTTACAGAGTTTATGGGTACTAGTTTTGGAGAAAATAAATATAAATCCTTTGTTGACATTACCAAAAATGATTTGAGCTCCATATTACGTAAATTAAGCTTGAATATTGATGAAAATAAGATTGGTTTGGGTTCACTCAATCAACTTTTTATTGCAATGGAATTATTATTATTCGAAATAGAGTCAAATTTCAATTTGGCACTTATTGAAGAAATTGAAGCTCATCTTCACCCTCAAGCACAACTTAGACTAATAAAATATTTACAAGATAAAGGTAACATTGATAATGAACAGTACATAATAAGTTCTCATAGCATCACATTATCCTCTAAAGTCAAATTAGAAAATATTATACTGTGTAGAGAGAACTCAACTTTCCCTATGGCATCCTCATTTACTGAACTTAGCGGTGGTGACTATCAATTTCTTCAAAGATTTCTCGACGCTACAAAAGCAAATTTATTCTTTGCCAAAGGAGTCATTTTCGTTGAAGGTGATGCTGAAAACCTTTTAATACCTGTATTAGCTGAAATAATAAATAAGCCTTTACACAAATATGGTGTGTCATTAGTAAATGTAGGGAGCACTGCCTTTTTGAGGTATTCTAAAATTTTTAGAAGAAAAGAAAGCCAACTAATGTTAAGGCTTCCAGTTTCAATTGTGACAGACTTAGACGTAAAGCCGCTAGAATGTAATGGGAACAACAGTAATCATGATGATTACAAATATTTTGAACTGAGTGAAGAGAATATACGTGAGTTTGAAGAAAAATATAAAGGACTAAAATTGGATTTTATGCAAGGGAAGGCATTCTTATCTAAAGAAAAAACTAAGATTGAGATCTTAAATCATAATAAAATTAATAATTTTAGTAATTTTCGAGGTTTTCCTGCGGAACTTGATAGGGAAATGACACAATGCTTTAATATCGATTTAGTAAAAAAAATAGTAGAGGAAGAGAAAAGAAAAAAATATGAAACAGAAACAATAAAATTAAATATTAATAAATGGACTATGGAATATGATATTTCACTTGGTGGTTTAAGAGAATATATGTTTTGTGCAGTTAAAATTAGTAAAAAAATAAAGTCCAACGAAGATATAATTGATACATTGGATCTGCAAAGAGAATTAGATGAGGCTAACAAGGAGATTGAGGAATACTCTAATGATAGAAGTAATGAAGAAATTGCATTTTGGATATATGAAGATTTGTATAAGAATAGAGCATCTAAAGCGGTTGCTGCACAATACTTTGGAAGTTTATTAAAAATGAATGAAGAAACAGTTAGACCAATCATAGAATCAGATCAATCTATTAAATATTTATTAGATTCTATTAATCATGTCTGTAGTGAGGAGGGCTTAAGTGATTAACACTGCCATAACTGCTATAGAAATAAAAGCGGCTGAAAAGATTCTTTTAAAAGATGGAGATAAGTTTGACCAAGATGAAAAAGTGCCAATTATAAGATGTATGGATGAGTCCATAGATGTTATTGCCTGCCCAGGTAGCGGTAAAACGACCACTTTACTAGCAAAACTATGTATTTTGTTAGAAAAGATGCCGTTTATTGATAAAAGAGGATTGGTGGTATTAACCCACACTAATGTGGCCATTGAAGAAATATTAAGTAAATTAGGATATAAGATTGATATTTTGTTTAATTATCCAAACTTCTTTGGTACTATTCATTCGTTTGTAAATAAATATCTTGCTCTACCATTTTATAAAGAAACGTTTAAAACTAACAAGGTGACGATTAACGATGACATATTTAATTATCAATTAACAAGAAAGATTACTCCATATGGTAAGTTGGATAAATATATTTTTAGACAAGTAATGAGGCAATTTGATGAAAAACCACCTGTTATTATACTAGAGCAATGTAAAAAAGACTATCTGTGTAGTATATATATGGATTTAGAGGATGGTAGAATAGTATTTAAAAAGAGTGGTAGGGTTATTGTAAAAAAACCAGATAGTGATCTGTATAAAGAGCTGTTTAAACTATTCTATGAAGATTTGCTTGCTAAAGGATATTTAAGATATATGGATACATATCTGCTTGGTAAATTATATATTATTAAACATCCTAATATTAAAAATTTATTTACAAAAAGGTTTAAATACCTTTTTGTTGATGAGACTCAGGATAATAGTATTATTCAGAATGATATATTAAATTGTCTATTTGAAAAAGGGGATACAATAATACAACGTTTTGGTGACCCCAACCAAGCGATATATGAAAGCATTAACACAGAACAGTCGCAAAACTTTATAGAACTCAAAAAATATGAAATTTCGAAGAGTATGAGGTATAGTCAATCTATTGCAAATTTTATTGATCCACTCCGGGTTGAAAATTATGGAAAAAATCTATTAGGGAAAAGTAGTCATCAAGATGATATCCCACCGCATATAATAATTTATAATAAAAGTAGAATCCTAGAGGTAAAAGGAGAATTTATTAAAATAATTCAGAGGTATAAACTGAGTAACAATATACATCCTTTTAAAGCTGTTGGATGGGTAGGCTATAATAACAATCCTGATCGAACAACAATCCAATCTTACTTTCCAGATTTTATTTCTAAGAAAAATATAGTCAATCAATTAGATAAATATAACTTTCACATTTGTTTAAATAATAATATCAAAAGAAAACACACTGTAGGTAATGTGTACAATGGTATTTTGGAATTTTGTGCTAACTATTTGAAGTATGTCGGTGTAGAATTTGAAGAAAATAATAAGAGAAGTTTTGAAAAAATTCTTGAAGAAGATAATAATGAACATTTCCTAAAGCTAAGAAAACAAACATACTTATGGTCGAAAGCCATCTTTTCTGATGATAGAAATGTTTATAATCAAATAAAGGAATATATAAAAGAAGTGTTAACATTATTTATTGAAATAGAGGATTTTGATGAAAGCCATTTTGATTCATTATTCCATTTACCGGAAGGGATAGTTGAACTAGGAAATAACAACAATACATACTCAAAAGCGGGAACTGCTGTTTTAGTTGACACCATTCATGGTGTTAAAGGTGAAACTCATACGGCAACGTTATATCTAGAAACTTTCTATAAAGTTAATGATATTAAGCGGATAATGAAGTTTCTTCTAAAAAAAACTACAAGAAAACCAAATATCGATGAATTTAAAAGTATGAAAATGGCATATGTTGGTATGAGCAGAGCGAAAGAATTATTATGTGTTGCTATAGAAAATGAGAGTATTAGTGATAAGGATATGGAAATATTGAAAGCTAAGGAAAAAGCTAATGAGGTTGCAATTGTGAATATATAATTCTGTAGAAGAAAGTTTAACGAAAACATTACTGCCTATTAAAGTATTTTTCAGTAGTAACATTTTATTATAAGATATGAGACTATTGGATAATGTTAAATCTTAGACAATATTGGAGTTATTGCTTGAGTAATGATGAACGAATTCTCTGACCATATACATTTCAAGTGGATTATACAAAATAACGTTTTATTCAGCATTCATAGCTTATTAGGAAAAATATTGTGAACAAAATGCTTTGCTAACGTCATCCAGTAAGTTTAACCGCCTTAAGTATGTTACAGTGAAAATTTGCAAAACCTTGATTATCGCACTTTTAGTGCAAATCGTTAAAGATATTACACACTCTCACCTTAGGGGCGGAATGATGTAATCCAAAAAGCGGACCAGGCTTGCTCAGATGTGACCGGATAAGTGAGTCGTTGTAAAGCCCCTGAATTTTGGGGCTTGTAAGGGAGTTGCTTATCTCGCGAGCATCTGCCTGTATACCTGAATTACTTCCCCATCAACCCTAGAACCTTGTCTCTGAATGAAGACAGGGTTCTTTTTTTGGAATTAGTTCGTTAATATTGGGTTTTGGTGTTAAAGGATGAATATAGATTATGCGAAGGAAGAGAAAGCTTACCATGCCCAGCAAGCCGTTCAATTGCTAGTTGGTGAAAGTCAAATCTGAGTAGTGCCCAAGACGCTCAGTAGCTGGCAGGCAACTGGTGGAGAAATCCTAAGGCTAGAGTCCTATGACAATGTAACTCATTCGAGTGCAAGCGACCAAACAGGTTGTAACATCAAGTAATCCTGCCGCCTCGTCAAAAGAGCCCTTCGTTGAAGGACAAAGAGAAGTCGAACCTGGTGTCTATAGGTGAAGACCACGGAAGATGTGAAGAACTTAGAGGAACAGTACCGAAGAATCTCTCGGGGGATGGAGAGCGACATGTTTGAGTGTAGTGGAGGACTGGCCCTAATGCCCAAAAGATAAGTTATTGTCATAACGTGCAATATAAAATGTCATATTAACCTCCAATCATACAAATAAATGTAATTTTTTCATGAAGCTATGAAGGTTCTTGGAGGAAAAAGAATATTTGTTGTCGAAAATGATAATTTGGGAAATTCAGTTCGTAACTTACTTTATTAAAATATTCAACTAAAATGGTTCCTCACTATGTTTAAAAATTAATAAAAGAGGTGAAAATATTGGACTTAGAAAAGTACTATATTAATCTAATGGATAAATCAAAAAATATCTTAATAGAGTCATTTAAAAGTAAATCGAATTTTTCTAACTGTCATGCTTTCTTAGATGATTTAGATAATTGGATTACAATATTATCAGAGCGTTATGAAAAGCAATTGTATCTATCTGCTATAAATGAATATCAAAGAAGTTTATATTTAGTTTTACAAGGTTCATATAGGCAGGCATTTATAGCATTAAGATTTTTTATTGAACATACATGCGCAGCAATATATTTTTCAGTTAGGGAAATAGACTACAGATTTTGGACTAAAGGTCAATTAGATATATCATGGAGTAAGGTTACTGATAGGGATTTAGGTGTATTTTCAAAAAAATATATTTCTTTATATTTTGAAGGATTATCAGAATATTATGAACAATTTGACTCGTTGGCTAAAAAATTATATCGAGAGTGCTCAGAATATACTCATGGAAATTATATTACCTACCAACATTTAGATCACGAATTAAAGTATAATCAGGAACTATTTGATAAGTTTATTGAAACGGCACAAAATGTAAATCGTCTTATAACTTTTATATTAACAGCACGTTTTTGGAATTCAATGGACTTTAAACAAAGGAACAAACTAGAAAGTTCTATAACCGACTATATAGGGTTTACTAAATATTTTGCTTATCAAATGCCTTTAGAAAGTGAGGCTAATTATGTCTAGTTTTTTTTATAGAACAGAAGAGATAAGGCTAGATGAAATTCATAAGTATTTTGTAGAATCCAATCAAGAAAGACAGATTATTAACCAATTAAAAATGCCCTCTCCTGTAATATTAGTGGGAAGTCGAGGAGTAGGAAAATCTTTTCTATTTAGAATTGCACAAGAGGAGTTATTTAGAAGTATTAATAGAGAAAAGATCCTACCTATTTATGTGACCTTTAGAAGTAGCTCATTGTTAACTACAAACGAAAAATATAAGTTTCACAATTGGATGTTATCGAGAATTTGTACAGAAGTAATTAGGGCATTAAAGAAAAATGGCTTTATATCAATAAATAGTGAGAGTTTATTTACTTTAGGTGAATCAAATTCTAATAGTAATAAAATAGAAGAAATAATGAAGTTATATGAAAATTCTTGGATGAAGCCGGATCAAGAGATTGATTCAAGTAGTTTACCAAGTATCGATGATTTTCTAAATGCTATTGAAGATATATGTATAGATATGGATATATCTCGAATGGTTATATTTATCGACGAAGCAGCACACGTTTTTTTGCCAGAGCAACAAAGACAATTTTTTACACTGTTTAGAGATCTAAGAAGTCCCTATATCTCTTGTAATGCTGCAGTTTATCCGGGTGTAACGGTATATGGAGATTCTTTTCAACCAACTCATGATGCAGTACTAATAAACCTTCATAGGAAAATTACTGATGACGATTATGTTAATCATATGAAGGAAATTGTAATAAAACAGATTAAAGAAAATCTCTATGGTGATAGTAAATTAATTACTCAAATATTAGAGAGAGGCGAAAACTTTTCAATATTAGCTTATGCATCAAGTGGTAATCCTAGGCATCTTTTAAAAACTTTAATGACCACAAAAAAAATGGATAATAATTCGTTGAATTCAACAATTAGGGGTTATTATAGGACAGCTATTTGGACAGAGCATTCAAATTTAGCTGAAAAATATAAAGGACATAAAGAACTAATTGACTGGGGTAGAACATTCATTGAAAATGAAGTATTGCCTTCTATAAGAAAAAAGAATGGAGAACGTTTAGATGAAGATAAAAAAACTTCTACATACTTTTGGATGCATAGAGATGCGCCACAAGCTGTTAAAGAAGCATTGAGATTACTAGAATATACTGGTATTTTATATGAGGAAAGTAAAGGTATAAAAGCTACTAGAAATCAAATAGGAAGCCGTTATTTTTTAAACGCAGGAATTCTTATTTCATTTGAACAAAAACCAGCTTCTACCGCCTTAGATATTATAAATTCTCTTTCCCCTAGAAATTCTACAGAATATGGTATAAATAATAAGCATTATGATTCTATTGAAGAAAAATTTAAAGTAATAGAAAATCTTAATATGTCAGATATCTTAGATTATATGTTACAAAAAAACATTGACGTACTTGATTTACCCGATTGGCAAATTAACGAACTTAAACATGTAGGTATACTCACCATAAAAGATGTATTAACTGCTTCTGAAAATACTTTCAGACAAATCTATATGGTTGGAGAAGTTCGAGCAAGAAGAATCAAATCGGCTGCAATTTCAGGTGTATATGAATATCTATCAGATTAAATTCATCACCTAAAAATACCATTACCTACAATCATATTAAGAGATTAATTTTCTAAGACCTGCAAACATTTTCTTAATCAAAAAAAGGTTAGACACCGTGAATATGTATGCGAAGATGAGTAGTTAAGGATTTGACTTGTGGCTTCTGTGTGCATGGTTGGTCTTGAAAGCTTGAAGTTAAGGTTTCATTAGGTAAACGAATCTACTATACCATTTCTCCCATCTCTCTATTTACTGAAGATCATGTTTTCATAAAGATAGGAATGGTTCTACTTACATAAAACTTTTACTATTAAATATGTCATTTAGCAAATAAATACTCATCTTAAAAAAGCTGATATATTATTAAACACTCTGAACTGTTTGTGGGAAACTCTTCATTGCACTATTCTTTTATTGCTGTTAAGAGAAGATCATTGTTACACATTATAAGACTACTGCGTAATACATAATATATTCTGAACATTTACAGAAGACTGAACTTAATGAAAATTAATCAAATTTTTATAACATTTTGGATTATCAAAAAAATAATTGTTTTATATCTTTTATAATTTGGTGGTATATTTCAATGGTTGTAAACATCTCTTGAATTATTAAGAAGTAGGATAAAACAAGCGACCACAAAAAGTGGTCGCTAATCCTATGTGTACTCTAGTTATCAAAATCATTTATAATTATAAATAACAACACTGAAAATTTTTTTACGTTACTTAATTTTTTGCAAATCCCTTAAACCAAATATTAATAAATCTTCCATTCGATTATCTTTCTCAAACATCCTCTACATATTTATGTTCTAATAAATCATTTATTTCTTCAACGATCATTTGGTGTGTGAAAATAGAATGATAGCCTTCATCTAATAACTAAATCATGTTTTCAGTAATATATCTAATTACACCAAGTGAATCGATAGCAAAATAAAAAGGATCACTATTTAGGTAGCATGTTTTTTTTATTAAATTAGCAACCATTAACTGCATATACTCAACACCGGTTGAAACTCCCCACCCATTTTACTCCCCCCCCTCCCATAGTATATAATAAAGAGTCAAAGCAAAAGAAAAGTTGGGAAGTGCCTATGAATAAACGAAAGAACAACGAAAATAGAAAAGCGGGTAAGAAACGCAACCGCTCAGATAAACAGTTCAATAAACAAAACGCAGCGCGTGGGAATCGAAAGGACGGAAACCCGCAAGGTAACCGTACGGCACCCGGCGCACAGAAGCGTGGCAAGAAGTCCGTAACAGCCGAGGTGACCTGCACAGGCTTGACCACTGATGGCAAAGGGATTGCTCAGTGGGAAGGGAAGCGGCTCGAGGTAGCGCATCTGATGCCTGGTGAAAAGGCTGAAGTGACCGTTTCTCAAAAGGGCCGATATGTGAATGCGGAGCTGAAGCGGGTGATTAAGCCGTCGGAAGACCGGGTTAAGCCGCCGTGTCCGTATTACTATGAGTGTGGTGGATGTCAGCTGCAGCATATGAACGAGCAGGCGCAAGAGCGTTTCAAGCAGGGAACGGTCGATGAGCTTATGAAGCCGTTTGGGAAGCCGGACGCCATTGTGACGATGAAACATCCTTATGATTATCGGAACAAGAGTCACTCGACATTCGGTTTAGATAGGAAGAAGCAGGTTATTAGTGGGTTGTACGCTCAGAATACGCATAAGATTATTCCGATGGAACGGTGTCTTATTCATGACCCGAAAGCGGACGAGATCGTGAAGACGATCCGAAAGATGGTGCAGTCTTCTAAGATGCAGCCGTACAACGAAGACACAGGACAGGGCTTTCTGCGTCATGTGCTTGTAAAGGTCGGCAAGGTCAGCGGTGAAATTATGGTGGTGATGGTAGTCGCGTCATCTGAGTTCAAGGGCAAGAATAATTTTGTGAAAGCCCTAAGAAAGGCTCACCCAGAAATTACGACTCTTCTAATGAATGTAAATAACCGGAACGATAGTATGGTATTGGGCGATCAGGAAAAGGTGCTGTTCGGCAAGGGAACGATAACGGATACCCTCTGTGGGTTGAAGTTTGAGATCTCAGCGAAATCCTTCTATCAGATTAATCCAGTTCAGACAGAAAAGCTGTATTCAAAGGCAATTGAAATGGCAGAGCTGACTGGCAAGGAAACTGTAGTGGATGCATACTGCGGGATTGGTACGATTAGTCTAATTGCCAGCCAGAAAGCTGGAAAGGTCATTGGCGTAGAGCTGAATAAAGATGCGGTTCGTGATGCTATCCGTAATTCAAAGCGCAACGGCGTGAAGAATGCCCGGTTCTATCAAGGGGACGCTGGCGAGTTCATGGTGCAGATGGCAGCAAGCGGTGAGAAAGCCGATGTGGTCATAATGGATCCGCCACGAAGCGGAAGTGACGAAGCGTTCTTGTCCAGCGTAGTGAAGCTCCAGCCGAAGCGGGTCGTGTATGTGTCCTGTAACCCGGTCACACAGGCGCGGGACTTGAAGTACTTAGTGAAGAACGGGTATGAGGTTGAAGGCATTCAGCCGGTGGATATGTTCCCGCAAACAGTGCACGTAGAAACCGTTACAAAATTAGTACGTAAGGAAGAAGCAGGTAACCGATAAAAAGGTACCTGCTTTTCTTTGATGGTGAAAACTTTCAAAAAACCTTGTCTCTGAATGGATGCAGGGTTTCTTTGGGTTTAATCTAAAATAAATTCCTGTAAAGGTAGAAAATAAGGAAAATGGTATATTTATATTCCGGTTTTCGAGAGGAGATTAAAGGAAAAACTTAAAATACATACTTTATGCAGAGGTCTTAAGTTGTGTTTTGGGGTATTTTATGTTCCTGTGACTTCTGTTACATATGTAATGGGTATGAAATGATAGAGGGAATAAGAATAACTTCCAATTTTACGATGCGTAAAGTCTGATATAATTGTTGCATGTGTAAGAGGTAATATCTTATAGAGAACAGAAATGAAATGGAAAAAACCATTACTGAATATAAGTGAATTTGGAGGAATAGAGAGGGGGAGTACGATGACACCGCCGCATGTTCAAGCAACATATCATACAAAAATCGAAACAGTGCTTCAAAATATAGAGAGTGTAATTATCGGAAAGCATGAAACAAGTCTGTTAAGTATAATGGCTTTGCTCGCTGGAGGGCATGTTCTGCTGGAAGATGTTCCAGGGGTTGGAAAGACAATGCTTGTCCGTAGTTTGGCAAAGTCTTTTGGAGTAGATTTCAAGCGAATTCAGTTTACACCTGATTTACTACCATCAGATATTACAGGTGCTTCTATCTATAATGCGAAAGAGCGGGACTTCGAATTTCGTCCAGGTCCATTGATGGCTCATATTGTGTTAGCGGACGAGATTAACCGTACATCACCGAAGACACAGTCAGCTCTATTAGAAGCAATGGAGGAAAAGAGCATTACCGTCGATAGTGTGACAAGAAGCTTGCTTCGTCCATTCTTCGTGATGGCAACACAAAACCCAATTGATTTCGAAGGGACTTATCCTCTTCCAGAAGCACAGCTGGACCGTTTTCTGATCAAAATTAATATGGGCTATCCGTCGGCAGAAGAAGAGTTTCTAATGCTGAACAGAATGGAACGGGAGGACCCGATTCAAAAGCTTGAATCAGTGCTAACGGTTGAAGAGCTGCTTACATTGCAGGATGAAGTGAAATTAGTGCATGTGGATGAATCAGTTAAGCGTTATATTGTTGATATCATTCGTTCTTCACGTGAGCATTCAGCGGTAGAGCTTGGTGTGAGTCCGCGTGGAGCGATTGCGTTGATGCAGGCTGCACAAGCGTATGCGTTTATTTTGCAAAGAAGCTATGTGGTACCGGATGACATTCAATATTTAGCTCCTTTCGTGCTGAGTCATCGCCTTATGCTTACTTCTGAAGCGCGCTTTTCTCATTTGACTCCAGAGAGTATTGTGAAGCAGCTTGTTCAGCAGGCAGAGGTGCCGATTACAAGGAGTAGAATGAAACGATGAAAAATTTCATGTCAAAATGGCAGCTGATAAAAGGGGCAGCATTTATTATCACAATCGCTGGCTCTACCTATGCGTATGCGATGTTTCAGGGTGGCTTTGTTAGTTGGTTCTTGTTCTATAGTGTATTGCCATTTTTGATCTATATGATTGCGTTATTTTTCTATCCGCTATCTGATATTAAGGCTGTGCGGACGATCGAAAAGTCTCATTATATGGCTGGAGAGAGAATGGACGTGCAGATTGAATTAAAGCGGAGAATTCCTTTTCCGTTGTATTATGCGATTGTGAAAGAAGTGTTGCCGCCTTCACTTCGTCAAGACGACCAGCCAAAGAAGATGCGCTTTCTTTGGCTTTCACGAACATTGAGGTTTTCATATTCAATTGATGAATTGCCTCGCGGGGACCATAGACTGCTTCACCTCTGCTTCAAAACGGGTGATTTGCTTGGACTTGTTGAGAAAGAAAAGCGTCTTTTCACCCAAGGCAGTGTGTTAGTGTATCCGCATCTGGAAAAAGTGTTTGTTCCGAAAGAAGTAAGAAGCGAGGGTGCGAGAAGAGCGAATGCCCAAATGAATGCACCAAGAAACCGTTCATTGACGTCGAGTATTCGTGCATATCAGCCTGGTGATCGCTTCTCGTGGATTGATTGGAAGGCAACAGCTAGAAAAGATGAACTAATGACAAGAGAATTTGAAAGAGAAGAACATCAGAGCTATATGATTTACCTTGACCGAAGTGTGTCTGGAAATGTGCAAGACTTTGAGAGGGCCGTTTCGTATGCTGCTTCTTTCATGCGTGCTGTTTTGCAGAGTCAAACAGCTGCAGGGCTTGTATCGGTAGGTGAGCAGCGTGCGATCTTTTCGGTTGCGAAAGGTGAGCAGCATTTTCGGAATGTGTACCGTCACCTGGCGGCTGTTCAGCCAGATGCACGGATGGCTTTCACAGAAGTAATGAAGCAAGAAAGCATTCAAACACTTCATGTGCCAAGGTTGATTCATGTGCTTATTCTGCAAGTTGTAACCCGGGAAATTATGCAACAGTTACAGAGCTTTGCAGGAAGTGGCAGTTCTTTTTTTATTGTTGTGATTTCACCTGATTCATCTCAGCAATTAATGATTCAATCCTTGAAGAAGGTTGGTATGAATGTGTATTGGTTAAGTCATGAAGAGACGCTCACATAGTTGGTGGAGTGATAAATATGAAAAGATATATTCAACAGCTGCCTGTATATTTATTAGGGTTTATGTTGTTTTGGGAATGGCTTAGGCCGTTAGAGATTGTGACAGATACGGATAATACGGAATGGTTCTTAACATTTGCGATCGTTTCGTTTTTGTTATATTTCCTGGAAATACCGGCGGTTGTCAGTATCGGTATTCGCTTCTTGACGATGATGTATATTCTGAATGTCTTGTTCTTTCCGGGGAGCTTCTTGAAATTAACGTGGCTTTCTCCTTTGCTGCAAGACTTGAAGGCGAATATGAGCTTGCTGACAGAAATGCAGTGGTTGGCGCTTACGAATTCGTTCCGTACGTTTTTGTTTTTTGTATTGTTATGGCTGATGAGTTATTTAACCTATTACTGGCTCATTCAGGCGAAAAAGATTTTTTTGTTTTTCTTGTTAACTGTCATTTATATTGGTGTGCTTGATACATTCACCGGTTATGATGGAAGCTTTGCGATGGTACGTACGATTCTTGTTGGGTTGTTTGTGATGGGGATTCTGTACATGCTGCGGCTTAAGCATGAAGAGCGTATTCAGATTCCTGTATTTTGGGCGTTGCCGTTAATATTACTTGCATTTTCTGCGGCTGGTTTTGCTTATGTCATGCCGAAAGCAGCGCCGCAGTGGCCTGATCCGGTTCCGTTTATTAAGAAGACAGCTTCAGGAGATCCTAGTTCAGGAAACGCTGGTGTGAAGAAGATTGGCTATGGCACAAATGACGAGCACCTTGGCGGGCCTTTTATTATGGATGACACTACGGTATTTACTGCAGAGACTGAAGAGCAGCATTATTGGCGAGTGGAGTCCAAGTCATTTTATACAGGGAAAGGGTGGAAGGCTCCTTCGCAAGCCAACCTGCAAAGAACCTCTCCTGATACGCCTGGGGTAGGTCAATTTGATGCTTCTGTGCCTGTTGAGTCTGTTCGTGCAAAGGTGAAGATGAGCCCTTCCTTCTCCTATCCGCATGTCGTGTATGCACCAGAGCTTCAGCAAATCTTAAGTGATAAGAATGTCGATTATTACGTGAACCCTTTCACTGAAAAGATATTAACGCGCAATGATGAACAGCCTGTTGCTTTAAATGAATATAAGCTTCAATATGAATATCCGAAATTCAAAACAACCAAGCTGGAGGGTGTTGAAGCTGAGCATCCAGACGCGCGTTATACACAAGTGCCTGAGAGTCTACCGAAACGAGTAAAAGATTTGGCACTTGAAATCACGAAGGATGAGCAAACCGATTATGAGAAGGCGAAGGCAATTGAGCGATATTTTTCGCAAAATGGATATATATACGAAACGAAAGATGTAGCAGTGCCGGGAGAAGATGAAGATTATGTTGATCAATTCCTATTTGAGTCAAAGAAAGGCTATTGTGATAACTTCTCCTCATCCATGGCTGTTATGCTCCGTTCGCTAGATATTCCAACACGTTGGGTGAAAGGCTATACGCAAGGGGATTATGTTGAAAATGTGAAGCCTGGTGTACAGCTGTATAAGGTAACGAATGCAAATGCTCATTCATGGGTTGAAGTTTATTTTCCTGAGACAGGCTGGGTACCGTTTGAGCCAACAAAAGGCTTCAACAATCCATATAACTTCAGTTCGGATTCCCAAGCATCCGATCAATCAGTAGAGCTACCTGAAAGCGAGCAACAGGAAGCGCAGCAGCAAGAACAGCAACAAGAGCAAGAGGAACAGCAGACTGGAAGTAAAGGTAGTGGTGCGTGGCTTCCGATTATTTTAAGTATAATTGTCGTTGTTTTACTTGCGGCAGGTTTGTACTTAACGAGGCGCAAATGGATGAAATTTATTTTACTGCGAAAATATCGTCATTTTCATAATGAGCAAGAATTTATTAATGGCTATTTAGCGTTGCTCAAGCATCTTAATCGTAATGGTTTCCAGCGTCATACAAGCCAGACACTAAGGGCTTATGGAGAAGAAGTTGACCGCAAACTGCAAACATCAGAGATGCATCAATTGACTGCACAATATGAGCAGTTACTTTATGGAAATAATACTGAACAGATCAGCTTTCAGCACGGATATGAATTGTGGGAAAATTTAATCAAAAAGATATCATCTTGACCGCTGTATAAGCGATTGATAAGATGTAAGCAAAAATTGAAACTTTTGACCTTCGTATATCCTCGGTAATATGGACCGAGAGTCTCTACCGGAATACCTTAAATATTCCGACTATGAAGGCAGAATCAGCCTATGCTGGAATTCTGCCTTTTTATTTGTAAAAGGGAGATTCCAGCATTTTTTGTATGGCCAGTCGGTTCTTTAAGAAACGATTTCTTAGAAAACCTAACGTAGCTAGGAAAATATAATAAATGAGGTGACGGGCTTGGATATTCGTGAAAACATTGAAGAAATGATTCTCGTATTAGATTTTGGCGGACAATACAACCAGTTAATTACTAGAAGGATTCGTGAGTTCGGTGTGTATAGTGAGCTTCATTCACACAAAATCACTGCCGAAGAAGTAAAGAAAATGAACCCTGCTGGCATCATCTTCTCAGGCGGACCGAACAGCGTATATGGCGAAGATTCCTTCCGTTGTGATGAGGAAATATTCGAGCTTGGCATTCCTGTGTTAGGTATTTGCTACGGTATGCAGCTAATGACACACCATTTCAAAGGAAAAGTGGAGCGTGGCCATAAGCGTGAATACGGAAAAGCGACATTGACGGTTGAAAATACATCAAAGCTTTATAAAGATCTTCCGAATGAGCAGGTTGTTTGGATGAGTCACAGCGACCTTGTTGTTGAAGCTCCTGAAGGCTTTGTCGTAGATGGGACAAACCCGTCATGTCCAGTGGCAGCAATCAGTGATGAGGAGCGCGGCTTGTATGGCGTACAGTTCCATCCGGAGGTTCGTCACACTGAGCATGGTAATGCATTGCTGAAAAACTTCGTATTTGAAGTTTGCGGCTGCAAAGGTGAATGGTCAATGGAGAGCTTCGTTGATATTGAAATGAAGAAGATTCGCGAATTGGTAGGCGATAAGCAAGTTCTTTGTGCCCTAAGCGGCGGTGTTGACTCTTCTGTTGTAGCAGTGCTGATTCACAAGGCAATTGGTGACCAGCTGACATGTATCTTTGTTGATCATGGCTTACTGCGCAAAGGGGAAGCAGACAGTGTAATGAAAACATTCGCTGACGGCTTCAACATGAACGTTATTAAAGTCGATGCGCAAGAACGTTTCCTTAATAAATTAAAAGGCGTTTCAGACCCTGAACAAAAACGTAAAATCATCGGTAATGAATTTATCTATGTATTTGATGATGAAGCAACAAAGCTTGAAGGAATTGACTTCCTAGCACAAGGTACTCTGTATACAGATATTATTGAAAGTGGAACAGATACAGCACAAACAATTAAGTCTCACCATAACGTAGGCGGCCTTCCAGAAGATATGCAGTTTACGTTGATTGAGCCGTTGAATACGCTTTTCAAGGATGAGGTTCGTGCGCTCGGTACGGAGCTTGGCATTCCTGATGAAATTGTTTGGCGTCAACCGTTCCCAGGACCAGGTCTTGGTATTCGTGTACTAGGTGAAGTAACAGAAGAAAAGCTTGAGATTGTTCGTGAATCAGATGCAATCTTACGTGAGGAAATCAAGAATGCTGGTCTTGACCGTGAAATCTGGCAGTACTTCACTGCACTTCCTGACATGAGAAGTGTAGGAGTGATGGGTGATGCGAGAACATATGATTATACGGTTGGAATTCGTGCGGTTACATCAATTGACGGTATGACATCTGATTGGGCTCGCATTCCGTGGGACGTGCTAGAACGTATTTCTACGCGTATTGTGAACGAGGTAGACCATGTAAACCGAATCGTTTATGATGTGACAAGTAAACCACCTGCAACAATTGAGTGGGAATAAAAAACGAATAAATATAATAAAATAAACAAAAATGTTCGGATTTTATGTTGACGTTCACTATAGCTGCTGATAAAATGTAAGAGAATTGAATAACACCATTACTTCGTATATTGCTGGGAATAAGGCCCGGGAGTCTCTACCAAGCTGCCGTAAATAGCTTGACTACGAGGTTAAATGGCGAAAATTTTCTTGCATTTATGGATCTTTTTTAGTGAATCACTACTTTCGTCATTTTACCTTTGAGCTCTCGTGGTTATTACCACGGGGGCTTTTTTATGTATCTAGGGAATGGAGATTGTTCGGTTTCTAGGATTTTTACTTAGGAGGAGTAATAAGTGAAACGGTATTTTGAATTTGAAAAGCTAGGCACAAATTATAGAACAGAGTTTTTAGCTGGTTTAACTACATTCTTATCGATGGCGTATATCTTGTTTGTAAACCCATCTATTCTATCATTAAGTGAGATTCCTGATTTACCAGCAGGAGTAGGGATGGACCAAGGTGCAGTTTTCACAGCAACAGCTATTGCTGCAGCAATCGGTTCAATTATTATGGGAGTTCTTGCACGATATCCGATTGCCTTAGCGCCGGGTATGGGATTGAACGCATTCTTTGCTTATTCTGTTGTGTTAAATAGCGGGATTCCTTGGCAGACAGCTCTTGCTGGGGTTTTATGCTCTGGTCTTATCTTTATTGTTCTAACGTTATCTGGGATTCGTGAAAAAGTAATTAACTCAATTCCAAGTGAATTGAAGTTCGCGGTTGCAGCTGGTATCGGCTTGTTCATCGCATTTATCGGCTTTCAAAAAGCAGGCATTATCATTAATAACGATGCAACGTTGGTTAGCCTTGGTGACTTAACAAATGGTAATACATTACTTG